>JAPLFQ010000015.1 GCA_026390595.1 Ignavibacteriales bacterium | reverse complement strand
GTGCGAACCACGACCGCGCGGGAGACCTCCCCTTTCTTCACGGGGGCACCAGGAATGGCACTCTTGACCGCTACAACAATCAGGTCGCCCAATGACGCATAGCGCCTGTCGTGCCCGCCAAGAACCCGGATGCACCGTACTTTCTTTGCACCGGAGTTGTCTGCGACTACAAGATTCGTTTCTTCCTGGATCATGGGTTACTCCTCGTAATGCTCGTCGTGTTCAGGAACAGCCACTTACTTTGCTTTTTCTACCACTTCGACCAACCGCCATCGTTTCTGCTTGCTTATCGGCCTGGTCTCCATGATTTTCACGGTGTCTCCGATACCGGCTTCCCGTTTCTCGTCGTGCGCCATCAGAGTCGACGTCTGCTTGTAGTACTTCTTGTACAGCGGATGCGGCACCTTTCGTTCGAGAGATATCACAATGCTCTTTTGCATCTTGTTGCTGATGACCTTGCCGACGCGTACTTTGCGGCGATTGCGTCGTGCGGGGGCTGTTGTCTCGGCAGTGCTCATTCCTTACGCCTTCTTCTGATTAGCAGATTGATCGGTCTGTGGCTCAGGTTTCTTCAATTGACGCTCGCGGAGAATACTCTTCATCCGCGCAATGTCTTTTCTCGTCAACCGAAGCTTCATCGGATTCTCCAGCTGGCTGATTACCTTCTGAAAACGAAGATTCGCAAGACTTTCTTCTTCTTCCTGGATCCTCTTGATCAGCTCCGTGTCGGAGAGTTCACGTAATTCAAACGCTTTCATCGAAACTCCTTTGCCTCGTAGAATTATTGGGCTTCGTAATCGACCCGCGTGACCAGCTTCACCTTGATGGGAAGCTTATGGGACGCCAGCTTGAACGCTTCCGCGGCCAATTCCCGCGTGACACCGCCAAGCTCGAACATGACGCGGCCCGGTTTCACAACGGCAACCCAGAACTCCGGAACACCTTTGCCGCTTCCCATACGGGTCTCAGCAGGCTTCTTCGTCACCGGTTTGTCCGGAAAAATCCGGATCCACACTTTGCCCTCGCGCTTCATCATCCGGGTCAACGCGACACGGGTGGCTTCGATCTGTCGCTGCGTGATCCATGCCGGCTCCAACGCTTTGAGACCGAAATCTCCGAAGGCGACCTGCGCTCCGCGCGTGGCCTTGCCCCGCATGCGGCCGCGCTGGGTTTTTCTGAATTTCACTCTCTTTGGCATCAACATACGTCAAACACTCCTTTTTAGCGGTTCACCGGGCCAAGGATCTCGCCCTTGCAGATCCAGACTTTGATCCCGATCGCACCGTAGATCGTCCGGGAGGTCGCTGTCGCATAATCGATGTCGGCACGGATGGTGTGCAACGGGATGCGGCCTTCCTTATACTGTTCACGCCGCGCAATTTCAGCCCCGCCCAATCGCCCACCGCACATGACGCGGATCCCCTCAGCGCCCATGCGCATCGCGGCAGTGATCGACTGCTTCATCGCACGTCGGAAGGAGATTCTCCCTTCGATCTGCGAAGCGATGGCTTCCGCGACAAGCTGCGCATCGAGTTCCGGCCGTTTGATTTCATGGATGAGAATCTTGACGTCCTTCGAGGTAACCTTTTTGAGCTCTTCCTCGAGCTGGGCAATTTCCTTCCCGCTCTTTCCGATTACGATACCGGGGCGCGACGTGTGAATAGTAATCACAGCGCGCTTTGGCGTCCGATCGATCAGAATTCGGGATATTCCAGCTTTCTTGAGGCGGTTCCGGACGTAGTTCCGGACCATCAAATCCTCCTGTAGCTTTCCTGCGAACCCTTTCTCGTCATACCAGTTTGAATCCCACAGCTTGGTAATGCCGAGACGAAATCCAATCGGATGCGTTTTCTGACCCAAGAGATCCTCCTCTTAACTTGCCTTTGATTCTGACTTCGGTTCCTGTTTCGTTGCTTTCGATTCTTTCTTCTTCGCCTTCGGCGCCGTCTCTTCCGCTGCTGCCTTCGGAGCCGCCGCTTTCGCTTTCGCCTTGGCTGCACGGGTAGCAACGACAATTGTCAGGTGATGCGAACGCTTCCGGATGCGAAACGCGCGCCCCATCGGTGCCGGGGAGATGCGCTTCACCATCGGTCCGCCGTCGACAAACACTGCCTTGACGAACATTGTCGCCGTGTCCACACGCCCCGCTTCGTCTTTGCTCTGCAGGTTCGAGATTGCCGACCGCAATACTTTCTCTGCGGTCCTGGACGCGTGCTTGGGGGAAAAATGAAGAATCGTCAATGCATCCTCGACCCCGCGGCCGCGAATGAGGTCGATGACAATCATCATCTTTCTCGGTGACGTACCAACAAATCGATTAATCGCTTGAGCTTCCATGCAAAATCCTCACTATGACTCTAGGCAGCCGATGTAGTTTTCTCAGATTTCAGACCAGGGTGACCACGGAACATCCGCGTGGGTGCAAACTCACCGAGCTTGTGGCCAACCATTGCTTCCTGGATGTACACCGGAATAAACTTGTTGCCGTTGTGAACGGCAAACGTGTGTCCAACGAAATCAGGAGTGATGGTGGACGACCGCGCCCAGGTCTTTATGACTTTCTTCTGGTTCGACTTATTCAGGGCTTCGACTTTCTGCCCCAGTTTTGGGTCGACGTATGGACCTTTTTTCAGTGAACGACTCATTGTGCTCTTCTTCTGTTATAAAGTGTGAGACTCTCTTACTTGCGGCGTTTCACAATGTAGCGATTGGATTGATTTTTCCGTTTGCGCGTTTTCAAACCCTTCGCGTATTTGCCCCAGGGCGATTCGGGATGCTGACCGCCGCCACCGCTCTTCGACCGGCCTTCGCCGCCACCCATCGGATGATCGACCGGGTTCATCGCCATACCGCGTGACTGCGGCCGGATGCCCAGCCAGCGGGAGCGTCCCGCTTTGCCAAGGCTGATGTTCTCGTGATCCGTGTTTCCTACAACTCCGATCGTTCCATAACAAATCGCGGGGATCTTGCGAACTTCGCCCGAAGGGAGTTTCAGCGTCACAAAATCGCCTTCCTTCGCCATCAGCTGAAGCGAGTTTCCCGCGCTCCGGCCAAGTTGCCCACCCTTCCCCGGCTTGATCTCAACGTTGTGCACAAACGTGCCCGCGGGGATCTCAATCAACGGCATGGAGTTCCCGAGCGTGACTTCAACGCCAGGCCCCGAAACCACCTTTTGCCCGACCTTCAGTCCGTCAGGAGCGAGAATATAGCGCCGCTCGCCGTCGATGTACTGGAGGAGTGCGATGCGTGCCGAACGATTCGGATCGTATTCGATCGCCGTGACCTTTGCTTCGACACCGTGGCGTTCGCGTTTGAAATCGACCATGCGGTACATGCGCTTGTGTCCGCCGCCGCGATGGCGCGAGGTGATGCGGCCATCGTTGTTCCTGCCCCCCGATTTTTTGATCGGCTTGAGCAACGACTTCTCTGGTGTGGTCTTTGTGATTTCCTCGAACGTCGAGATCGAATAGAATCTCGTCGCTGGGGTCATCGGCCGTAGTTTTCGAATTGCCATAGGATACCCGCTCTTCGGTCAATCAAACATTTTCAAAGTAATCGATCTTATCGCCCTCTTTGAGGGTGACAATCGCCTTTTTCCAGGTGTTCTTGCGTCCTTCAAACCGACCCCGCCGCGTCAACTGCGTCTTGCGCTTCCCCTTCACGGTCATGGTCCGGACGCTTGTCACGGTCACCTTGAATTTCTTCTCGACCGCCTGTGCGATCTGTATCTTGTTCGCATCGAGCGATACTTCGAAGGAGAACTGCCGCTTTTCCTGCAGCCCTGTGATTTTTTCTGTGACGATCGGTCGCTTCAAAATTCCAGTCATAGCCCTAGCCTAGTTCGTCAACGATTTCTGGAGAACTTCGACGGCGCTCTTCTGAATCAGCAGCACCTGTGTGTCGAGGATGTCGTACGTCGATGCCTTGCCGGCTTCCCGCACATTGATCGACGGGATGTTGCGGCCGGACTTATAAATGCCTTCTTCGTTCTTCGTGGTCAGCAACAGCGTCTTCTTGCCATAGATCGACAGCGCCTTCAGCACAATCATCAACTCTTTCGTCTTCGGCGCTTCAAGGCTGAAGTCTTCCACGACGACGATCGAATTGTCTTTCGCCTTGTAACTGAGAGCGGACCTTCTGGCGAGCGCACGGACTTTCGCCGACAGTTTTATCACATAATCGTGGGGCTTGGGCCCGAAGATCGAACCGCCGCCGACCCACACTCCGGATCGCGACGATCCCGAACGCGCACGGCCGGTCTTCTTCTGCTTGAAGGGCTTCTTGCCGCCCCCGCTCACCTCGCTGCGACCTTTGACCTTGTGCGTTCCCTGGCGCTTGTTTGCCTGGATAGAACGGACCGCCTGGTAGATGGCATGGTCATTCGGCGTGATCTCAAATACTTCGGGCGCGAGCGTCACTGTTTCGCCGCTCTTTGTGCCGTCTTTTTTATAGACTTCTAACTCCATGAGTTTTCTTCCCGAGCACTACGTGTCAGCTCTGTTTTACGATTTCGAGATAGCTATTGATGGCTCCGGGGACGGACCCCTTCACGATCAGGATGTTTGATTCGGCGATCACCTTAAGCACTGTGAGGTTTTTCACAGTCACCCGCTCCCCGCCCATCCGGCCTGCCATGCGTCGTCCCTTCATGACGCGCGAAGGATACGAGCTTGCGCCGATGGATCCGGGCGCGCGCACGCGGTCGGACTGACCGTGCGTGGTCATACCGACGCCGCTGAAGTGATGCCGCTTCACGACACCCTGAAAGCCCCGTCCCTTCGATCGCCCGACGACATCGACAACGTCGCCCTGCGTGAAGGAATCTACGCGGACTTCCTGCCCGATCTGAAACTGCGTCCCGTTGAAAATGCGGAACTCCGAGATGAGGCGCAGCGGTTTCACGCCGCTCTTCTTGAAGTGCCCTTTCAACGGCTTGTTCACAAGCCGCTCTTTGATTTCATCAAAGCCGAGCTGGACAGCTTCATACCCGTCCCTGTCCTTCGTCCTGACTTGCGTGACGTAGCACGGACCGGCCTCGATGATGGTGCAGGGAATCATCTGCCCGTTGTCATCAAAGATACTTGTCATTCCAATCTTCTTGCCGAGAATGCTGCTCACTGTTCTGCTCCTGAGTCATCCCCTTGCCGGCCCACGCATTGTGTCCGGGCAAGGCTCTCATTACAAAATGGAAATAAGTGAAGGTTTCGTCCGATCAACCGAGCGACACTATACTTTGATCTCTACGTCAACGCCGGCAGGCAATTCCAGCTTCATCAACGAATCCACCGTCTTGCTTGTCGAGTTGAGAATGTCGATCAAACGTTTGTGCGATCGCGTTTCGAATTGCTCGCGCGATTTCTTGTCAACGTGAGGAGACCGGTTCACGACGTACAGCGACCGCTTCGTGGGCAACGGAATGGGACCTGACACTACGGCTCCGGTTGCTTTGACCGTCTTGATGATCTTCTCAGCCGATTTATCGATCAGATTGTGATCGTACGACTTTAACTTGATGCGAATCTTCTGACCAGCCAACGAAGATTCCTCC
Source organism: Ignavibacteriales bacterium (assembly GCA_026390595.1). Taxonomy (NCBI): domain Bacteria; kingdom Pseudomonadati; phylum Ignavibacteriota; class Ignavibacteria; order Ignavibacteriales; species Ignavibacteriales bacterium. The sequence goes on along the minus strand of JAPLFQ010000015.1, from coordinate 197,508 downwards.
CTCAGTTACGAGAATGAAAAAAGTGAAAGGGTTCCGGCCAGAAGCCAGAACCCCTAGGATTACTCAACGATTTTTGATACGACACCTGCGCCCACCGTACGTCCGCCTTCGCGGATGGCGAAACGGAGGCCCTCTTCCATAGCAACGTCGGAGACAAGCTCAACCAGCATGTTGTCCACGTTGTCACCCGGCATCACCATCTCAATACCGCCCGGGAGAGAGACGACACCCGTCACGTCCGTCGTCCGGAAGTAGAACTGGGGACGGTAACCGTTCATAAACGGCGTGTGACGTCCACCTTCGTCTTTCTTCAGAACGTAGACCTGTGCATTGAATTTCTTGTGAGGCGTGATCGAACCGGTCTTTGCAATGACCATTCCGCGCTCAAGTTCGTCCTTCTCAACACCGCGGAGAAGCAATCCGGCATTGTCACCCGCCGTGACTTCATCGAGCTCCTTGCGGAACATTTCCGCACCGGTAATGACCGTCTTCTTGTGCGCACCGAATCCTACCACTTCGACTTCGTCGCCGACCTTGGCTTTGCCGCGTTCGACACGACCGGTACCGACAGTTCCACGGCCCGTGATCGAGAACACGTCTTCGACCGGCATCAGGAACGGCTTGTCCACGTTGCGCAGCGGAAGCGGGATATAGCTGTCGACGGCATCCATCAGCTCATTGATGCACTGGAACGCCGGATCATCCGGCTTCACATCGGGCCGAAGCGCAGCTTCCATTGCCTTCAATGCGGAACCGCGAATAATCGGAATATCGTCGCCGGGGAAATCGTTCTTTTTCAGAAGGTCGCGCATTTCGAGCTCGACGAGATCCAGCAACTCCGGATCGTCCACTGCGTCAACCTTGTTCATGAACACGACAATCTTCGGCACGTTGACCTGGTGAGCCAGAAGGATGTGTTCACGAGTCTGGGGCATCGGGCCATCCGTTGCAGCAACAACCACGATTGCGCCGTCCATCTGGGCTGCGCCCGTGATCATATTCTTGATATAGTCAGCGTGACCCGGGCAGTCGACGTGTGCGTAGTGACGCTTCGCTGTCGAATACTCGACGTGCGCCGTGTTGATTGTAATACCACGGGCCTTCTCTTCAGGCGCGTTGTCGATCGAATCGAACGTGCGGATCGTGGACAACCCACGCTTCGCAAGCACCATCGTGATAGCCGCTGTGAGGGTCGTCTTTCCATGGTCAACGTGACCGATCGTCCCCACGTTTACGTGTGGCTTACTGCGATCAAATTTTTCCTTTGCCATGTGGATGATCTCCTTTGGTTGTGTCTTTGGTCTATTACTTTCGTTTTCCCATTACGCCGTGGCTGCTTCTTTGCCTCGAACTTTTTCGATGATCTGTTCAGAGATCGATTTCGGAACCTGCTCGTAGTGCGAGAATTGCATTGTGTAGAGCGCACGTCCCTGGGTCATCGATCGAACGACCGTCGCATACCCGAACATCTCCGAAAGGGGGACCGCCGCCTTGACCACCTGGGCATCCTTGCGGTTTGTCATTCCTTCGATCTTTCCGCGACGGGAACTGAGGTCACCCAGCACATCACCCAGATACTCTTCCGGCGTGACAACTTCGACTGCCATGATCGGCTCGAGAATGGCAGGGCCCGCTCTGCGTGCCGCCTCTTTGAACGCCATGGAACCGGCGATCTTGAAAGCCATTTCTGAGGAGTCCACGGCGTGGAACGATCCGTCGAACAATCTCACCTTCACATCCTCTACAGGATAGCCGGCAAGAACTCCGTTCTTCATCGCTTCCATAATTCCTTGTTCAGTCGGCTTGATATACTCACGCGGTATCGAACCGCCGACGGTGTCGTTCTCGAACTCGAAGCCCTTCCCCTTTTCATTGGGCTCAATTTCAATCCAGACATGTCCGAATTGACCGCGGCCACCGCTCTGACGAACGAACTTCCCTTCCGCTTCGATTTTCTTTGTGATGGTTTCCTTGTACGCGACTTGCGGCTTTCCGACGTTTGCCTCGACACGGAACTCACGCTTCATGCGGTCGACGATAATTTCGAGATGGAGCTCTCCCATCCCGCTGATGATCGTCTGTCCGGTCTCCTCGTTGGAGGAAACGCGAAACGTGGGATCTTCTTCTGCCAATCGCTGAAGCGCTTCGCCGAGTTTTTCCTGATCGGCCTTTGTCTTCGGCTCGATCGCCACGTCGATAACGGGTTCAGGGAATATCATCTTCTCCAGCAGCACCGGATCGTCTTCGTTCGACAGCGTGTCACCGGTCCGGGTACTCTTCAGTCCTATGCCAGCGACAATGTCACCCGCAAACGCCTGGTCAACCTCTTCCCGGTGGTTGGCGTGCATACGCAGCAATCGGGACATCCGCTCTTTCTTGTCGTTCGTCACGTTATACACATACGAACCTGATGATATCGTTCCCGAATATACTCTGAAATATGTCAGCCGGCCGACGAACGGATCAGTCATGATCTTGAACGCCAGCGCGGAGAACTGTTCCTGATCGCTCACCTTTCGGACCACATCATCCCGTCTGTGGGGATGGTGACCGTGGATTTCGCCATTGTTGATATCGACCGGCGCAGGAAGAAGCTCGATGATGGCGTCCAGAAGGTTCTGAACACCCTTGTTCTTGAATGATGAGCCGCACAAAACCGGAATGATACTGACTTTCAAGGTTGCTCGACGGAGAACGTCTCTGACCTCAGCCGGCGAAATCTCTTTCCCTTCCAGATACTTCTCGAGGAGCGTATCGTCTTCATCCGCCACCGCTTCCAGCATCTTGATGCGGTACTCGTTCGCCTTCGGGCGCAGCTTCTCGGGGATTTCGATATCGTCCCACGTGGCGCCCTGTGTCCCCTCGTGATACATCCTCGCCTTCATCGTAATGAGGTCGATGATACCGGCGAACATTTCGCCTTCTCCCACAGGGATATGGACGGGAATAGCGTTCGCCTTGAGGCGCGAGCGCATCATATCGACAACACTCAGGAAATCCGCCCCGGCGCGATCCATTTTGTTGACAAAAGCGATGCGCGGCACGCCGTACTTGTCGGCTTGGCGCCAGACTGTTTCCGATTGGGGTTCCACACCGCCCACGGAACAGAACAACGCCACAGCGCCATCGAGCACGCGCAATGAGCGTTCAACTTCGATCGTGAAATCGACATGTCCCGGCGTATCAATAATATTGATTTGATGGTTCCGCCAGAAACAAGTCGTTGCAGCACTTGTAATCGTGATGCCCCTTTCCTTCTCCTGCTCCATCCAATCCATCGTCGCTGCGCCGTCATGCACTTCACCCATACGGTGCAACACGCCTGTATAAAACAGGATGCGCTCCGTTGTGGTGGTCTTACCGGCATCGATGTGAGCCATGATGCCGATATTCCTGGTCTTCTCTAAGGAGTATTCGCGGGGCATAAAATTACATTAAGCCGAGGGGGCAGTAATCCCCCTGCGGTATGTGATGACAGTATGAATTAAATTTTAGAACGAACGGTACGAAATTACCACTTAAAGTGGGCAAAAGCCTTGTTGGCTTCCGCCATGCGATGGACATCGTCCTTCTTCTTGATTGCGCCGCCTTCACCTGAAGCAGCAGCCATCAATTCGGAAGCTAGTTTCTGAGCCATCGATGTATCCGAGCGTTCTTTGGAGTAGCCAATCAACCAGCGGATAGCAAGAGCGGTTCGTCGCTCGGGACGAACTTCTGTGGGAACTTGATAGGTAGCACCACCGACTCTGCGTGCGCGCACTTCGATCATGGGCGACGCATTATTAACCGCTTTCTTGAAAACATCCAGAGGCTTATTCTTGGTTTTCTCCTCGATGAGGTCGAAGGCTCCGTAGAGGATGCCCCGGGCAGTGTGCTTTTTGCCCCCCTTCAGCAAGGAATTGATGAAGCGTGAAACCAGAATATCCTGATACTTCGGATCAGGATTCGCAATACGTTTTGTTGACCGTTTCTTTCTCATCAGTTCTCTGCGACCTAAGCCTGTTTCGGCTTTTTGGCTCCGTACTTTGAACGCCCCTGTTTCCGATCCTGCACACCCTGCGTGTCCAGCGTCCCACGAATAATGTGGTAGCGAACACCCGGGAGATCCTTGACACGGCCGCCTCTGATCAGAACGATAGAGTGTTCTTGCAGATTATGGCCTTCACCTGGGATGTAGGCAGTTACCTCCATACCATTGGTCAGGCGGACACGAGCGACTTTTCTGAGAGCTGAGTTTGGTTTCTTAGGAGTTGTCGTATAAACCCTTGTGCACACGCCCCGTTTTTGCGGGCTGGACTGCAGCGCAGGGGATTTACTTTTCCACAGTACCGCTTCTCTGCTGTTGCGAACGAGTTGATTAATTGTTGGCAATCAGATCGACTCCTCTTGAGGCAAAAAGTTGATTAAAATAGCTTTTTAATGTACTACTATTTGAACACTTTGTCAAACACTTTCTTCCAGATCAGCAGAAAATCTATCCCTACGGAGCGACAATTCGCACCCTCTTCTTCCGCTCCTTGGGCTCCTCGACCTCAACGACCTCCCCTGGAGCCGCAACGGCCTCGACCACCGCTGCCACCACGACTTCAGGCGACTCTACGAAAAGATCGCGGTATTTCTTCTGCCCTGTTCCGGCTGGAATCAGGTGACCCATGATCACATTTTCCTTCAATCCGAGCAAATTATCGACTTTTCCTTCGATTGCGGCATCTGTCAAGACCTTTGTCGTTTCTTGGAATGACGCTGCAGAGATCCAGCTGTCCGTCGTCAACGACGCCTGCGTGATACCCAACAGGATCGGCTCGGATGTGGCCGGCTCTGTATCTCGGACTTCCACAACCTTTTTCGCCTTCTTCCGGATATCGGCGTTGATCTCCCGGACCGCCTTCTTGGTCGTTGAAGCCCCCAGCTTCAGTTTCGAATCCCCCTTGTTCACGACGACCACTTTTCCGACCAGGCTGTCGTTCTCGTCATGGAGACGTGATTTATCGACGTTGTCTCCTTCCAGGTACTTCGTATCACCCGGATCCACGATTCGCTCCTTCTGCATCATCATGCGAACGATGACTTCGATGTGCTTGTCGTTGATTTTCACACCCTGCATCCGGTACACTTCCTGGATTTCGTTTACGAGATATTCCTGGACAGCGGTCGTACCCTTGATCTTCAGAATATCGTGAGGATCGATGGCTCCCGCTGAGAGACGCTCGCCGGCACGGACGACATCGTTGTCCTGAACAAGAATGTGCTTGCCAAGGGGGATGAGATATGTCCGCTTGTCCTTGGTGTCATGACTCTGGACAAACACTTCGCGCGCACCGCGTTTCGGCTGACCAATCGTGACAACACCGTCGATCTCAGTGACAACCGCCGGATCGTTCGGATGGCGGCCTTCGAAGAGTTCAGTGACACGAGGCAAACCGCCCGTGATATCGCGCGTCTTGCCGATGTCGCGTGGGATCTTCACAAGCACCGTGCCCGCGTGGATCTCCTCGCCGTCGTCCACGATAAGATGTGCACGGGTCGGGATTGGATAGCTGGCGAGTTTCTGCCCCTTCGCGTTGAGGACCGTGATCGCCGGGATAAAACTCTTCTCACGGCTGTCGATGACGACCTTCTGGATATGACCAGTTTGCTCATCCGGCTCTTCCCGGAAGGTCACGTTCTCCTTCAGATCGATGTACTTCAACGTTCCTTTGTGCTCCGAGACGATTACTGCGTTGTACGGATCCCATTCGTAGATCATCTCGGCTTTGGCGACTCTCGCACCGTCGCGAATCATGATCACCGAACCATAGGGAACGTCGTACTTCGTCAGCACCCGATTGTCATCATCGATGATGTTGATGACGCCGCTGCGACCGGAGGCAATCAGATGCTTGCCTGTTTCAGAATCTACCTCGATCGTCTTCAGGCCTTCATATTTCACACGGCCTTCGAATTTCGAAACGATCTGCGATTGCGCTGCGATCAAACTCGCGGTGCCGCCGGTGTGGAATGTACGCAGTGTCAACTGTGTGCCCGGCTCGCCAATGGACTGCGCTGCGATAACGCCAGTGGCAGTGCCAGGCTCAACCAGCTTGCCTGTGGTAAGATCTCTGCCGTAGCAATTCGCGCAAATCCCGCGACGCGAAGAGCAGGTCAACGCCGAACGGATTTCAACGAGCTCGATAGAAGTCTCGGAGATCCGTTGCGCCTTTTCTTCGTCAATCACTTCGCCTGTCTTGACGATAATCTGGCCCGACAGAGGGTCGGTGACGTCGTGGACAGAGACGCGCCCGAGGATACGTTCGGCCAACGGCTCCTTCACGTCCTCCCCTTCCTTCAGGGCTCCTGTGAGTACCCCACGGATTGTACCGCAATCTTCTTCGGCGATGATGGCATCCTGCGCAACGTCGATGAGACGGCGTGTGAGGTATCCTGCGTCGGCCGTCTTCAATGCGGTGTCGGCAAGTCCTTTGCGAGCTCCGTGCGTGGAGATGAAGTACTCAAGAATCGACAATCCCTCGCGGAAGTTTGCAGTGATCGGGTTTTCGATCAATTCGCCTGTCGCACCCGACATGCTCTTCTGCGGCTTTGCCATCAGACCGCGCATACCGGCGAGCTGACGGACCTGCTCTTTCGAACCGCGGGCTCCCGAGTCGACCATCATATAGAGCGAGTTGAACCCTTCCTTGGAATGCTGCAACGAATCGAACAATTTTTCAGCAATTCTGCTCGTCGCGCGGGTCCAGATATCGATGACCTTGTTATAGCGTTCGCCGTTTGTGATAAAGCCCCGATAGTACTGGTTTTCGACCCCTTCGACGTCCTTCTGGGCTTTTGCGACCATCTCGTATTTCTCACGCGGGATGATCACATCTCCGATGGAGACGGACAATCCGCCCTGCGTCGCATACTGGAAGCCGAGGCTTTTCAGGTTGTCGAGGAATTTTGCCGTGACGAGGTTTCCGCATCGGCGGAAGACGTTGGCGATAATCTGAACGAGACGCTTTTTGTTCAGGAGCTCGTTGATGAACGGGACATCCTTCGGAACAATCTGGTTGAAGATCACGCGGCCGGTTGTCGTTTCGATGATCGTACCATCGACGCGAACCTTGACGCGTGCGTGAAGCCCGATTTTCTTCTGGTCGAACGCAATGATCACTTCCTGCGGCGAGAAGAAGGTGATAGCCTCTCCGGGATCGCCGGCTCGAGACTTTGTCAGGTAGTAACAGCCGAGCACTTGGTCTTGCGTGGGCGTGACGACTGGAGCGCCGCTTGCAGGAGACAGGATATTATGGCTCGACAGCATAAGAATGCGCGCTTCGGTCTGCGCTTCGTACGACAACGGCACGTGCACGGCCATCTGGTCACCGTCGAAGTCTGCGTTGAACGCGGTGCAGACCATCGGGTGAATACGAATGGCTTTGCCTTCCACCAGCACAGGCTGGAACGCCTGGATGCCGAGTCGGTGCAGCGTGGGAGCACGGTTGAGGAGCACCGGATGTCCATCGATGATATGGTCAAGAATATCCCAGACTTCCGGGCCCTTCTTGTCGACCATCTTTTTTGCGCTCTTTACCGTCTTCACCAGTCCGCGCTCGATGAGCTTGCGGATGATGTGTGGCTTGAACAACTCGACTGCCATATCCTTCGGCAGTCCGCACTCGTGAAGCTTCAACTCCGGTCCGACGACGATTACCGAACGGCCTGAGTAATCGACGCGCTTGCCGAGAAGGTTTTGACGGAACCGGCCCTGCTTCCCCTTCAGCATATCGGAAAGGGATTTGAGCGCACGGTTGTTGTCGCTCCGGACTGCGTTCACACGACGGGAGTTGTCGAGCAGCGAATCAACAGCTTCCTGGAGCATTCTCTTCTCGTTTCGAAGAATAACTTCAGGAGCCTTGATCTCGATCAGTCTCTTTAAACGGTTGTTACGGATAATGACGCGGCGGTAGAGATCATTCAGATCGGATGTCGCGAACCGCCCCCCTTCCAACGGCACCAACGGGCGCAATTCAGGCGGGATAACCGGAATGACGTCGAGCACCATCCAGTCGGGCTTGTTCGGCGCGTTGATCTCACTCTTGCGGAATGCCTCGATCACACGCAGGCGCTTGAGGGCTTCCGTCTTCTTCTGCACTGACGTTTCGGTCTTGACTTCCGTGCGCAATTCGAGTCCGAGCTCCTCGACGTTGACACGGCGGAGCAGGTCCTTGATCGCGTCGCCGCCCATTTTGGCGATGAACTTCTTCGGGTCGGAATCTTCGAGGTCCTGGTTGTTCTCGGGCAGCGAAGCCATGATCTCGAGGTACTGGTCCTCGGTGATCAGGTCCTGCTTCTGAATTCCCGTTGTGCCCGGGTTGATGACGACGTATGATTCGTAGTAGATGATCTTTTCGAGTTCTTTGCTCGAAAGCCCGAGCGTATGCCCAATCTTGCTGGGGAGTGAACGGAAGTACCAGATATGCACGACAGGTACCGCAAGGGCGATATGGCCCATCCGCTCGCGCCGGACACTTTTCTGCGTCACTTCAACGCCGCACCGATCGCACGTGATCCCTTTGTACCGGATGCGTTTGTATTTACCGCAATGGCATTCCCAATCGCGTACCGGCCCGAAAATTTTCTCGCAAAAGAGACCATCTTTCTCTGGGCGGAACGAACGATAATTGATTGTTTCCGGCTTCGTTACCTCGCCATGCGAGCGGGCCAGAATCATGTCAGGCGATGCCAGGCTAATGATGATCTTGGAGAAGGTCTTCTTCGCTGTCGCTTCGCTTGATGTAAATGGCATGTAAAACCTCCATCGAACAATTGTGTTTGCTGCGCCAGAGCGCAGACCAGTTCAGGGTCGCACGTGCAGGTCGGACCTCATCACTCAATCTTGATTTCGAGTCCGAGACCCTGGAGCTCACGAATGAGCACGTTGAAGGATTCAGGTATGTTCGGCTCAGGCAGATTGTCACCCTTGACGATCGCTTCGTAGACCTTTGCACGGCCCACGACGTCGTCAGACTTGACGGTGAGGATCTCCTGCAGCACATGCGACGCGCCGTATCCTTCGAGCGCCCACACTTCCATCTCACCAAACCTCTGGCCGCCGACTTGCGCTTTACCACCCAGCGGTTGCTGTGTAATAAGTGAATATGGCCCGATGGAACGGGCGTGGATTTTGTCATCTACAAGATGCGAGAGCTTCATCATGTAGATGTATCCAACACTGACCTCCTGGTCGAACGGCTCGCCGCTCCGTCCGTCGATCAGGACTGATTTCGAATTCTCCGAGAGACCAGCCTTGCGCAGCTGTTCCTGCACATTCTCCCACGAGGCGCCATCGAAGATCGGCGATGCATACGTCACACCAAGCTCGTGACCGGCCCACCCGAGTGCCACCTCGAACAGCTGACCGAGGTTCATACGGGAAGGGACGCCCAGCGGGTTGAGGACGATATCGACCGGGCGGCCATTCGGGAGGAACGGCATGTCTTCGACAGGCACGATCGTCGAAACGACGCCCTTGTTTCCGTGACGGCCGGCCATCTTGTCGCCGACTGACAGCTTGCGCTTCTTGGCAACATAGACTTTCGCGAGCTGCACGATACCCGGCGCCAACTCGTCGCCAAGCTGAATCTTGTTCTTCTCGTGACGGTAGAGCTCTTCGACTTCGCTCAGTTTCTGCCGATAGTTTTCATAGATCTTCACGATCATGTTGTTCTTGCGCTTGTCATCAACCCATTCCTGGTTGTAGTCGAGCGCATCGAGATTTTCCAGCGACTTGAAGGAGTCTTCCTTCAGAGCTGTTCCGCTGCGGATGATGACGTTGCCGTCGTTGTCGCGGATACCGGTGGACTTTTCGCCGATCAGGAGCTGCTCGAGTTTCTTTCCGAGCTTCTCCTGCAGTTCCTTCAGGTCTTTCCGGCGGGAGCGATCGAGCGATTCGAGACGTTTCTTGTCGTCCTTCTTGCTCTCCGTATCCTTCTTCTTGCGGCTGAACAACTTGGTCGAGATGACGACACCCTTCATTCCCGGAGGAGCCTTCAGCGATGCGTCCTTCACGTCGCCGGCCTTTTCACCGAAGATCGCTTTCAGCAGTTTCTCTTCCGGCGTCGGGTCGGTTTCACCTTTCGGCGTGATCTTGCCGATGAGGATGTCACCTTCGTTCACTTCCGCGCCGATGCGCACGATGCCGTTTTCGTCGAGGTCCTTTGTCGCTTCCTCACTGACGTTCGGGATTTCACGGGTCAGTTCCTCTTCGCCGCGCTTCGTATCGCGGACCTGAAGCTCGAACTCCTCGATATGAATGGATGTGAAGACGTCTTCTGCAACAATCCGCTCGCTGATGATGATCGCGTCTTCGAAGTTGTAGCCGCGCCATGGCATGAAGGCAACAAGGACGTTCCGTCCGAGTGCCAGCTCGCCTTCGTCGGTTGCGCAACCGTCTGCCAGGACGTCCCCGCGCTTGATGCGATCTCCTTCTTTCACCACCGGCTTCTGATTGATGCAGGTGTCCTGGTTCGTGCGGAAAAACTTGGTGAGCTTGTATTCCACCCGGCGCTTGTCATCGAAACTGATGATCGCCTCGGTACTGTTTTCGTCGATGTCATACTGGACAACGATCGCGTCTGCGGTGACCGACTCGACACTGCCGTTGCGCTCTGCCGCGATGATTGTCCTGGAATCACGGGCGAGCTTTTCTTCGAGTCCCGTGCCGACGATCGGGGCTACCGGCACCAGCAGCGGGACTGCCTGGCGTTGCATGTTCGAGCCCATCAGCGCGCGGTTGGCGTCATCGTGCTCGAGGAACGGGATCAGCGCGGCAGCAGCGCTGACGATCTGGTTCGGAGCAACGTCCATGTACTGAATCTTGTCCGGCTCTGCGAGCGGGTAGTCGCTCTGGAACCGGGATTTGACTCTCTCTTCCTTGAAGCGACCGCGCTCATCGACCACGGCGTTTGCCTGAGCGATCGTTACCTCGTCTTCCTTCTCTGCCGCGAGGAAGTCGATTTCTTCCGTCACCTTTCCCCCTTTGACCTTGCGGTACGGGGTCTCGATGAAGCCGAAATCGTTGATCCGGGCATGGATGCAGAGAGAAGAGATGAGACCGATGTTCGGCCCTTCCGGCGTTTCGATCGGGCACAAGCGGCCGTAGTGCGTGTAGTGAACGTCACGGACTTCGAAGCCCGCTCGTTCGCGAGTCAGACCGCCCGGTCCAAGGGCAGACACACGGCGTTTGTGTGTCATTTCTGCCAGAGGATTGGTCTGGTCCATAAACTGGGAGAGCTGGTTCGTACCGAAGAACGCATTGATCACGCTTGTGATCGTCCGCGCGTTCACCAGATCCTGCGGCGTAATCGTCTCGCTGTCGCGGAGATTCATACGCTCACGGATGGTGCGCGTCATGCGCGAGAGGCCGACATTGAACTGCTGTGCCAGCTGCTCGCCCACAGTGCGGACGCGGCGGTTGCCCAGGTGATCGATGTCGTCGACATTCTTCTTGCCCTGCTGGAGATCGATGAGGTACTTCACGATCGCGACGATGTCCTCGCGGGTAAGGGTCGTGACGTCTTCCTTGATCGTCAGGCCGAGCTTGGCGTTCATGCGATGGCGTCCCACATCGCCGAGGTCGTATCGTTTCGGGTTGAAGAACAACCGGTCGATCAGGTTCTTTGCCGTATCGAGGTCCGGCGCTTCGCCCGAGCGGAGCTGCGAATAGATTGTTTCGAGAGCATCTTCCTCGGAGCGGGCGACGTCACGCAGGATCGTATTCGCGATCACGGAGCGCGAGTCCATCGCCTCCGATTTCAACAGGCGGATCTTTTTCAAATCTGCCTTCTTGATCTGCTTGACGTTCTCTTCGGTGAGCTTCGCGTCCTTGTTGATGAAGATTTCGCCGGTCTTCTTATCGAACACGTCGCTGCAAATCGTGCGGCCGACATAATCCTTCAAGGCGACCTTGTTCACTTCGACTTCCTCGACCAGATCGAAGAGGTCAAGGATTTCATCGTCCGACGAATACCCCAGTGCGCGCAACAGGGTCGTGACCGGGAATTTCTTCTTCCGATCGATATAGGCATACATCACGTTGTTGATGTCCGTAGAGAACTCCACCCACGAACCGCGGAACGGGATGATACGCGCCGAGTACATCAGCGTCCCGTTCGGATGGACAGACTCGCCAAAGAACACGCCGGGCGAACGATGGAGCTGGCTGACGACCACGCGTTCGGCACCGTTGATGATGAACGTGCCGCGCATCGTCATCGCCGGAAGATTCCCGAGATAGACTTCCTGTTCGACGGTATCGGTGAATTCCTGGCTGCCTTCCCTCTTCGAGGAAAGGCGCAACTTTGCCTTGAGTGGCACGGAGAAGGTCAATCCGCGCTCCTGGCATTCGACGACGGAGTATTTCGGTTTCTCGACGTAGTACTCCGCAAACTCGAGCAGGAAGTTTTCCCGGGCGTCGGTGATCGGGAAGTTCATTTCGAATACCTGCTGCAGGCCATGCCTCTTCCGACGATGGGGCGGCACCTCCGACTGCAGGAACTTGTTGAACGAGTCGATTTGGACGTTGAGCAGGTCCGGTGTTTCAATTACCGATGGAATGCGGCCGAAGGAGATTCGACCGTCTGAGCCATTGGATTGGTTCTTCAATTCAACCACTCCTTTTAAAATGGATAGATGAATCGCACATCAAGAGCCCGAACATCGTTGTTATCTGGGATTCCCGCAGGATTCGAGTCAGCTTGTGAGGGGCTCGTGAAAGCTGCTCTCTAAAGATAGCTCAAGCCGATGGCTCGCTCTCGCTTTGGAGCGAGGAAACCATCGGCTTTGAGACTTGCACTGTTCGCCAGATTGTGCTTTCCGTAATCAACAGCGATGAAAAAAGAAAAGTTCGGATGAGAACACGAGAGCGTTACTTCAACTCAACCACGCCACCCGCTTCTTCGATCTCTTTCTTCAACTTCTCTGCTTCTTCCTTGTTGAGACCTTCTTTCACGGCCTTCGGAGCGCCGTCAACCAAATCCTTGGCTTCCTTGAGTCCGAGACCGGTCGCTGCGCGAACAACTTTGATCACGTTGATCTTCTGGGCACCGGCGCTTTTCAATTCGACGGTGAATTCAGTCTTTTCTTCGACTGCTGGCGCGGCGGCGGCCGGCGCTGCACCCGCAAACATCATCGGGGCTGACGCGGTCACGCCGAACTTCTCTTCCAGTGCCTTTTTCAACTCGGCTGCTTCGAGCAGAGTCAATTTTTCAATCTTCTCGACAATTTCTGCTACTGCTGACATTGTATTTCTCCTTGGTTAAAAATGTTCAAACTTGGTGAGTGGCTAGGCCGCTTTCTTCTTCTCGATTGCGTCAATCACATTGACGAGATCCCGTATCACCGCACCGATGGCTCCGACGATTCCGGAGACCGGCGCATGGATGGTGCCAATGATACCCGACATCAACTCAGCGCGGGTTGGCAACTTGGACAGTTCATCCAATTGTGATCCGTCAAAGACCTGTTTCTCAAGAACGGCAGCCTTGAGCTTCAGCTTGCCGGATTTGTCACTGAACTTCTTGATGATCCTTGCGGGAGCTACTGCGTCATCGTAACTGAAAGCAATCCCAGTCGGCCCGACCAATTTGTCAAACACACGATCGTATCCGGTCACTTGCTCCAGGGCTTTTTTCGCGAGCGTGTTCTTTACCACCCTGTACTCGACGCCGGCCTTCCGGAATTCACTTCGAAGCTGGGTTGCTTCTTCGACAGTGAGCCCGGTGAAGTCGGCAAAGTACATGGCAGTCGCGCGCGCGGCCCGTTCAGCAACTTCCGCTACGATCGCCTCTTTGTCCGATCGGTTCATGAGATACCTTCCAGATAACTACTGTTGTTCACAACGTGCAGGTCTGAAACAACCGACCTGTGAAGACCGATGAGAAGCCCCGATCACCCGGGCACCGGACTTCGTCCGTTTGAGATGTGAGTGCGTAAGTTCTTGGTTAATGACCGGCGATTTCGCCGCGATCAATCTGGACACCAGGTCCCATCGTCGTGGAGATCGCGATACTCTTGATATACGTTCCCTTCGCCGTCGAGGGCTTCAGGCGAACGATGGTCGTCAGGAATGACTGGATATTCTCCACCAGCTTATCCTTTTCGAAACTCGCTTTGCCGACCGTGGCGTGCACGATACCGGCCTTGTCGACGCGGAATTCAATTTTTCCAGCTTTCACTTCTGTGACCGCTTTTCCGACATCGACGGTTACGGTGCCACTCTTCGGATTCGGCATCAGACCGCGGGGGCCGAGGATTCTTCCGAGCTTTCCGAGATCTCCCATGACGTCCGGCGTCGCAATGATCACGTCCACGTCTGCCCATCCACCCTGAATCTTCTCGAGGTAGTCCTGGAATCCGACATGGTCTGCGCCGGCTGCCTTCGCTTCGTCATCCTTCGGCGGCTTGGCAATCACAAGTACACGCACTGCCTTACCGATTCCGTGCGGCAACGCAACCGTGCCGCGGAGGGCCTGATCGGCCTTCTTCGGATCGACACCGAGGCGAACTGCGATATCGACGCCTTCGGCGAACTTTGCGCTGGCAGTTTCTTTCACCTTCTGCACAGCGTCGGCAATCGTGTAGTTCTTCTTCTCAACTTTTGTCGCCACTGTCTTGTAGCGCTTGCTTCGAGTTCTCATACGACAAATCTCACTTTCCGTGCGCGTGTTGATTAATCTTCAACCGTGATGCCCATGCTGCGAGCAGTCCCAGCGACCATGCTCATCGCGGCTTCCACTGAAGCTGCATTCAGGTCAACCATCTTTGATTCAGCAATCTCGCGAACCTGCTTCTTCGTGACCTTGCCGACCTTGTTGCGATTCGGTTCGCCGGAGCCTTTTTCGACCTTCGCCGCTTTCAGGAGCAATGTCGCCGCCGGCGGCGTCTTGGTGATAAACGTAAACGACTTATCACTGAAGACGGTGATGATCACCGGGATAATCAGGCCCTGCTGATCCTTGGTCCTGGCGTTGAATTGCTTGCAGAATTCCATGATGTTCACGCCCTTTTGACCAAGGGCGGGACCGACCGGAGGTGCCGGATTCGCTTGTCCGGCAGGAATTTGCAGCTTGATAAACCCTGTAATTTTTTTCGCCATAAACGATCTGCCTCTCTCTCTAAATAGAACGACTCACGAAGTCTGAAGCTACTTTTCCAATTCCACCTGGACGAAATCCAGTTCCACAGGGGTCTTCCGTCCGAAAATGCTGACCATCACCTTTACCTTCAATTTCTCCGGATTCACTTCCTGCACGAAACCTGAAAAATTGTTGAAGGGACCTTCGACAACCTTGACCGGGTCTCCCATACGAAACGGGATCTCGACCAATTCGACGTCTTCCTTCGATTCCATCTTCCCGATCAACCGCCGCACTTCGTCGGGCTGAAGAGGAGCGGGGTTATTCTTGTCGGGGACGAACCCGAGAACTGACGGAGCTTCAAGGATCAGATGGATCGTTTCCTTGTCGAGCACCGCCTCCACCAGGACATATCCGGGGAAAAAGTTCTTCACCCGGGCTTTCTTTTTCCCGTCCTTGACCTCGATGACTTTTTCCGAAGGAATCATGACACTCGAGAGACGCTCGCTCAAATTCAACCGGGCGGTCTCCGATTCGAGGTATGTCTTCACCTTTGCCTCGTGACCTGAGTATGTTCGCACAACGTACCAGCGCTTGTTCAACTCTCTTGTCCTTCCTCGGATTAAAGGATTGCCTTGAGGGCTGCGGCCAGCAGAGTATCGACACCCCAGGTAAACAAAGAAATGAGTACACAAACGATGATGACGATCTTCGTCGATTCCGCGAGTTCATCACGGGTCGGCCACGTCACCTTGCCCATCTCTTTTACCACGTCATTGAAAAAATTGAGAATCTTTTCTTTCATTGTTCACCATGCAAATGAATGCCACGTTCATGATTACTACCGTGCTTGAGACGAGCACGTCAGGAGGGACTCGAACCCCCAACCTGCGGTTTTGGAGACCGCTGCTCTACCAATTGAGCCACTGACGTAGGAAACATTCCCAGGAGAGGGCAGGAATCCTTC
The DNA here is from genome assembly GCA_026390595.1 of Ignavibacteriales bacterium. Lineage (NCBI taxonomy): Bacteria > Pseudomonadati > Ignavibacteriota > Ignavibacteria > Ignavibacteriales > Ignavibacteriales bacterium. The sequence goes on along the minus strand of JAPLFQ010000015.1, from coordinate 181,434 downwards.
AGACAGCGCACAAGGACTCTACCAACCGGGCTGTGTCACTTCGTTTCTTTGTGGGGTGTGCGCTTCTTGCACCACTTACAATATTTCTTGTACTCAACCCGGCCGGTCTGCAGCTTCTTGTTTTTCGTTGCACTGTAGTTCCTGCGTTTGCAGGTTGAGCATTCCAAAGTGATAATATCTCTCACGACATTCGACTCCGCTTATGGACAAACTATGGTCAGTGATACTCCGAGCTTGCGATCGGGATTGAACCGATGACCTCTTCCTTACCAAGGAAGTGCTCTACCAACTGAGCTACGCAAGCATGCAACCAACTTCGTTATTCGATATTCGATGTACGATATTCGTTATTCGCATGTGAACGCTGAATATCGAACTCCCAATTTCGAACTCAGAAGTGAGTCGTTGAGCGGGAGACGGGACTCGAACCCGCGACCAACAGCTTGGAAGGCTGTGACTCTACCAACTGAGTTACTCCCGCAAAGACATGTTCGATTTCCAATTTTCGAATTTCGATTTACACAACAATCAATCGACAATCTCCGCCTGAGGCGGATGCGCCTTCGGCGCAGACAATCGGCGACCGACAATTTCCTGGTGGGCAGGGAAGGATTCGAACCTCCGAAGGCTTGAGCCGTCAGATTTACAGTCTGATGCGTTTAACCACTTCGCTACCTGCCCGAGTCTTCTCGCGTGCGACGCGCAATGAATGTTCTCGAAGAGCTGGCGGGCGGATTCGGACCGTCGACCTGCTGATTACAAGTCAGCTGCTCTACCAACTGAGCTACGCCAGCGAGACACAGATGCCCCTTCTGCCAATGCCGTCTTTCTGCACTTCGAAAAAGAAAAACGACAGCAGTCTAATGAAAAGGGGGCAATTACGTGGAACTTGAGCTTTATAATTTAACAAAAATTGGCAAAGAGTCAACGGGAAAGGAGAGAAAAATATGTGTTTTTTCGCGAATGTGTCCCTTACTGTCTTACCCGAGGAACGCCTCGACTGATTCGTTCATGCATCACCCTGGCGGGTGCATAGGCGGGATTGATTGCCAGAGCCTTGCCGAGGAGCAATGATGCCTCGGAAAGCTGGTTTCGAGAGACATAACGAGCCGCCGTCGAAGTGAGCATCCGGGCGTAAATGCCTTGCAGCCCGGCTGTGAGGCGGCTTTCAAAGGAAGTGGGCTGGTATTCAACCTTGACGGACTTAATCTCAATGGTATCAATGGCTTGCGAGAGCCGGAAAAGTATCCCGTCCGGAATTCTTGCGTATTCTGGGCCCATTTCAGGCTCAATTTCGGGACCAAAATAGACGGGTCGATCCTTGATGGATTGGTCGACGAAACTGTTGATCATTCCCACGTACCGGGCCTCAATGACTCCCGGATCGTACGGGAGGTCATGCTCGAACTTGTAGAGCTCGGCCAGAAAAGCATCGACTTCGGCCTTCGACCGCTCGATCAGCCATGGGAAATGGGTCCTGAGATGGACAAAATACCAGGACCTTCGAAGCAGTTCCTTGTCAATCACCAGAATATCTTCCCTTTCGTGCCTTACGAACTGAAAATACAGGGAAGGGGCAACAAAATAGTCCCATTGATAGGTCAGGATAACTGCATTCCTCTCCGTGTTCGAGAAGATATTATGAACATAGTCGCTCACAAGAAAGTTGTCTGATTCGCTTACTCCCTTTTTGTTACTGACATACTGCGACACCGGAAGAGCGAGCAGTACGACAGCGACAAGGAAGAGCGGTCGAATCGAAGGTCTTTCGGGGATGTAAGCCAGAAGACTGATGATACCGAAGAAGAGAAAAATGCCGGCAACGAGGTATGCCAGGAGGAAGTACGAGTCGATGTCGTGGATATCATAATTGATGGAATACAAGATACCGCCGGCGAACGCCACAACGAGAAACCAGAAGATCCTCTTGTTTGAACGAAAAACGAATATCAACCCAAATAGCATGACTGCCTCGAGAAACAAGTTGTATTCAGAGGGAAAGTGGCTGAAGAAATACGCAAGCTGCTTCCCTGCGCTGTCGAAGCTCGAAAACATCCAACTTCGGTACTGTTTGCCGGACACATGCCAGAAAAGGCGCTCGAACCCCACCGGATGTCCCCAATCGAGGAGAGGATGAGCGCTTGAGCGGACAGGCAGATAGAAATAGGGGCTCAAGCCAAGGCAGAAGAACGGAAAGATTTTCAGGGCACGAAGAAGCGACTCCCGTCCCCCGCCATGAGTCACTCCATAAAGATACATCAACGCGGGGACGACGAGAAGTGTTGTCAGATGATTCGAGAAACTGAGTCCGAGAAAGAAAGCTGCTGCGAACAGTCGACGCGGAATTTCCTGAGCCCCGCCGCCGGTCTCCTCGATCCCCGTCAGAAACAGGAGCATCGTCACTAGGATCAATAGCACATGAAGCCCGTACACTTCTATTGCGACGGACTGGGCCCAGACGGTCGTGCTGAAACCAACGGCCAGAGCAGCGGCGGCCGAGGCAATCAACGTCCGTGCTTTGGTACTGGGCTGATTGTCGCGGCCCTTTCGGACATTCGCTCGCACCATCCGCGCCAGAACTAGCAAGACACGGAAGAAGACTCCCACCGCTGCGGCCACAATGGCGGACGAAAGGACATTCAGCCTGAGAATCTCCTCTCCCCCTATGGGAATCCAGAGAGCGCAATGCGCAACAAGCGTAAACAAGGGATAGCCGGTGGGATGTGCAATGCCGAGGAGAGTAGCCGCAGCGGCAAGTTCACCGGCATCGATGAACGAGACCGTACGGCACATCGTTGTCACATAGACACCGAAGGCAAGAAGCGCAACCGACGCCGCCAGAAACCACTCGTTGGAGAGTATGCGCGCTGCTGTCGACTTCATTTCGGAAGTGACCTGATGGTTTCGGTAAAGAGCTTCCGGTTCGTTTTTCTTTTTTCCTGGATCGCTGCACGCAGTGCGGCGGGAGATGAACTTCCCATCCCAGCTACCACCGCCTGCAGCCGATCGTTCTCCGACGGGAGGAGGAAATCTGTCTTCTCCGAATTGATGCGAATGACCGCTTCGAGCTGCCGGAAGTACTCCAGATTTCTTCGGGCCCTCGCTGCATTCTTCTGCGGGAGCAATTTTTGTTTCTTCATCGAGTCGATCGCGTCAAACGTGTTTGTCTGCGCCATCTCCGGATGGTCAGGACAACACCTCAGCTGGGTTGCCTGCACCAGAAACTCAAGATCAACCAATCCTCCGATCCCTACTTTCAGATCGACGCTCTCCTGCGACCTGGATCGCTCCTTGACCATCCGGGCGCGCATCGAGACGATCTCGTTCTTCCACCCTTTCGGCAGCGGCACATCGCACGATAGTTGTGCGACATGCTTCATAAGTTCATGGCCAAATGCCGGATCGCCGGCTATGCACCGGGCTTTCGTCAGAGATTGGCGCTCCCACAACGAAGCACGATGCACGAGGTATTCTTTATAATACTCGAACTCGGTCGCCAACGGTGCGTTCTTTCCTTCAGGTCTGAGACGAAAATCAATCTCATACACACGATCGAGCTTCTCCCGCAGGGTTCTTCCAAGCGCATTCACGGTCTTCGCCTGGAGCCCTCCGCGTTCTTTATATAGAAGAACAAGGTCGAGATCGGAGCCTATGGAGATTTCCCCGCCACCAAACTTTCCGAGCGCCATCAGCGCGACTGGCAAGGAGCGGGGAATCCGGACCTCTTCCGCTGCTAGCCGATACGCGTGGGCAACAATATCGTCTGCAAGCGCACTGAGTTCGCGCGTGAGAGCCGGGGCGGAAATCTCCCCGACGACGAATCGCAGCACTGCTTTGAATTCGTTGTAGATACGATAACGAGGCAGATCCGCGCTCTTGAGAAAAGACCAAGCCGCACCGGAAGCCAACAGATCTTCCGGTCGGCCAAGAAGTGTTTCGAAGAGAAGAGGTTCTCGTGCCAACAGTCCGCTGTATCGTGAACTCCGCGCGGCGAGAAGGATCAGAAGATCGAGCGATTTCTCATTCAGGACTGCCTGTTGGAGAGTCCGCTTGATCGGTGCCGAGGAAGCGAGTTGGAGGAGGTTCTTCAAGGCCCAATCCGGTGCTTTTCGTTTTCTGATCAGATCGACGAACAGGGCAAACCGGACAGGCTCCTTCAACTCGGGCAATTCCTTCAGTATCTCCGCAAGTTGTGATTGAGCGGCTTCTGCGTCATAGACTCCCAGCTTGCGAAGAACACGGGCATCGAGCCATGGGCCGCTCGCCGCACCAGCCTTCCGATTGGCGGATCTCTTTTCGAAGACAGAATCATATGCCTTCCTGATCCGATCCTGATGGACCGCTAGTTTTTTCGTGAAGGCCGCCGCCGAATCGAAACCCAGCTGACGTGCAAGGATTCGTCGCTCCTCCGGAGATTCCGGAATGCTGTGCTTCTGCAGCCCATGAAGAAGCTGAAGCCGATCCTCGACGGTACGTAGAAACCGATAGGCAGCATCCAGATTCCTCCCCTCGCTCTCCTTGAGTTTCTGTGAATCCACGAGTTCTCGCAGAGCCGCCAAGGTGCTGCGCTGCCTGAGCCTCAGAGTGCTCCCACCATTGAGAAGCTGAAGCGCCTGCACGGTGAATTCAACGTCCCGAATTCCTCCGCTCCCCAATTTGATATTCTTCTCATCGTCAAGCGTCGATTCGATGCGCGCTTTGATCTTCGCGATTTCTTCGAGCGGACTCGAGAGCAGTGTTTTCGGATAGATGAATGCCTTCATCTCCTCCATCCATCCCTCTCCAACCTGCTGATCTCCGGCGATCACACGCGCTTTGATCAGCATTTGCCGCTCCCAGAGTTCTCCCCGTGCCTCATAGTATGCGAAATATGCCGCCCGTGACATTGCGAGAGGGCCTGAGCCGCCGTCGGGCCGCAGTCGCATATCCACTCTATACAGATGGCCTTCGGCAGTGTGCTCGGACAACCGCCGGACGACGTACTCCGCCACCCTGCAGTAGTATTCGTGCTTCGACGAGAGTCGTGCCTGCGATCCTTCAAGCGGACCGTCTTTGTCGTAGACAAAGATCAGATCAATGTCTGAGCTGAAATTCAGTTCTTCTCCGCCGAGTTTGCCCAATCCGATCACCGCGAGTTCTTTCTTCACGTCTCCCTGGAACGTTTCACGCATCTGATCATATGCCATTGCGAGGACTGCGCACGCGATGGAGTCGGCGAGAGCGGAAAGCTCTGACGATGTGCTCGAAACGTCGGCTTCCTTCAAGATCTGGCGGGCTCCGATCCGGAGGAGTTCGCGGCGCTGGAATCGCTTCAGGGAATCGAGCTTCTTCTCGGACCGCTGGAACAGCACAATGGCGTCTGACGCCTCCGCGGCATAGTCGTCGCGCGTTTTGGTGATCTTGAGAACGTTCGATGATGTGAGCCAGCGAAAGAGCTCCGGGTTCCGGACGAGGATGTCTGCAAGGAACTGGGATTGCGACGAGAGTTCGAGGAGGATCTGCTGCAGGAGCCGATGAGAGTCGAAGTCGCGCATCCAGGCTGATGAAAAGCCCGTCATCAGGAAACGATGGAAGCTGTTGAGTGCCCGCCGCGGGTGAGGCGTCGCACGCGCGTCGGCATGGAGGTTCTTGAGAAAAAGCGGAGGGGACAACCCGGCATCGGCAGCCAGCTGGCCGATGGCGTGAAAGAGCTGGTCGTCGGTCGTCCGACCGGGATTATGGGCGTGTTCGACATCCATGATGAGGGCAAGATACTGAAAAAGACCGACAGATTCTAAACTGCCGCGGCACAGGTGTCGACGCGCTGTCAGGCGACAATACACTGTCTTGATTCTCATCCGGTCTTGGCCTATATTTCCGCACGATTTTCGCGGCCTCTCAGCGGTGATGCGCCGGCATGTGATCTCGAGCAGCGAACCAGCGGACCAAGTGTGACCCGCCATGAACATAAGCCAAACGTAGCGCCAACATTACTATGACTCCGCTCTCTTCATACTTCAAACTCGAACAGCTCGGGACAAACGTCAGACAGGAAATCGTCGCAGGGATCACCACGTTCGTAACGATGGCATACATCATCATCGTCAACCCGAAGATACTGGAGGCCGCAGGGATGCCATTCGGCCCTTCCATGGTGGCGACGATCCTAAGCGCGTCGTTCGGCACACTGCTGATGGGACTCTACGCGAACCGGCCTTTTGCGATCGCCCCCTACATGGGAGAGAATGCCTTCATCGCATTCACGGTTGTTAAAATCATGGGGTACAGCTGGCAGACCGCCCTCGGGGCAATCTTCATCAGTGGCGTCCTGTTTGCACTCCTGACCGTTCTTCGCGTACGCAGCTGGCTGGCGGAGGCAATTCCCGAATCACTGAAAATCGGGCTCACGGTTGGGATAGGATTGTTCCTAAGCTTCATCGGACTGAATGAAACGGGGATTGTGCGTCTCGGCGTCGAGGGAGCTCCCGTGCACGTCGGGAATTTTCACCAACCTGCCGTCCTGTTAGCCATTCTCGGTTTTCTCCTCATCGGAATTCTTGTGATACGACGCGTCGGCGGCGCCCTTCTTATCGGGATCCTTACCATAACCGTCGCCGGATTCGTCCTTGGAATCACCCCCCTCCCCGAGCGATGGGTGAGCATGCCGCCTGATATCGGAGAGATTTTTCTGAAGCTCGACATCGCGGGCGCTCTTACCTGGGGACTTTTTTCTGTCATCCTCACGATCTTCGTTATGGCGTTTCTCGACACCCTCGGAACGCTGATTGCCCTGGCATTGAGGGCGAACCTGCTGGATGCAGAAGGCAACCTCCCTGAAATCGAGAAGCCGATGCTGGTGGACGCTTTCAGCACGATCGTCGCATCGCTTCTTGGGACGACGACAACCGGCGCGTACATTGAATCGGCAACCGGAATAGCCGCAGGGGGCAAATCGGGCCTCACTGCAGTCGTCGTGGCACTGTTGTTTTTGGCAGCGCTCTTCTTTGCCCCGTTTCTGGCCTCAGTGCCTGCCTTCGCGTACGGACCATCATTGATTATCGTCGGGGCATTCATGATCACCCCGGTCACACGTCTGAAGTTCGATGACTACTCCGAAGTACTGCCGGCCTTCACGATCATCGTGATGATGAGCTTCACTTACAACATCGGTATCGGTATGACGTCAGGGTTCGTGGCATATCCTCTCTTTAAGCTCCTTGGTGGAAAGAGACGCGAAATCAAGCCGGGACTATGGGTCCTCGCTCTGCTCTCAATGCTGTTCTTCGTGTTCTATCCTTACTGACCTCTTCCGTGAAGGCAAGGTGACCGTCACTCCACGGCGTCAGCAGTGTATAGAGTCGGGCACCCCGGTTGGGGCACCACATGCATCCGGTTGTTTTTCACCCCTCAATTCAGTACGTTTTCGGGCCACCAGTCAGAAGGCTGAACTTTTGTCTATGGTCAAACATCTCGGAGTTGTCGGCGCCGGTACGATAGGGACAGGCATAGCGCACATCGGCGCTCTTGCCGGAATTGAAGTCTCATTGTACGACGTCAACGACACACTCCTCCGCCAGGCGCTCGAGCGCATCAAGACCCGTCTGAACAGCAGCGTCGGAAAGGGCGAGCTCACCGAAAACCAGCTGGCGGAAGCAGTCAGACGGCTGCATCCGCGTACGCGCCTGGCCGAACTCGACCACTCCGACATCGTCGTGGAGGCGGTCATCGAGGACCTTCGGATCAAGAAGGATCTGTTCAAGCATCTGGAAGCCGACACAAAGCCGACAACCATTCTGGCTTCGACGACATCGTCACTCTCCCTCACGGCAATCGCTTCGTCGACCCGTCATCCTGAAAAAGTGCTTGGCCTGCATTTCCTGGACTCTCCAGCATCCACCGGGCTCATCGAGATTGTTCGCGGTCAGCGCACATCTTCCGAATCGATCGACCGATCAATAGACTTTGTCAGGCAGCTGAACAAGACGGCCGTCGTGGTTCAGGACTCTCCGGGGTTCATCGTCAATCGCCTCGTGCAGCCGTTGTACGGCGAAGCCCTCAGGATCCTTGGTGAACGAATAGCCGAGCGCGAACAAATCGACCGAATCATGAAAACTGTGGGTGGATTCGGACTCGGGCCATTCGAATCCATGGATGCAACCGGACTCGATCAATGTCTTTCCCTGGCGGAATCGATGTACGCTCAGACTTCAGGAAATCCGCGGTACAGACCTCACACACTGCTGAAACAGATGGTCGACTCGGGAATTCTTGGCAAGTCAACAGGTCTCGGATTCTACGCATACGAAGGCGGCGAGAGCAAGTGAAGCGCTCAAAGAAAATAGTGAAGAAGAAAGCCCCTGTGCGGGCAAGAGCTCACGAGAACGCCGGCCCCGATCGAACCGCCGTCTATATTATTGGAGACTGGCAGATCGTCGCCGAATTTGTTCCCCTCTGTATTTCCAACGGGTTTTTCGTTTATTTTGATTTCAATACTGTTCCGGACAACGCACCGGCCTTTGATCCCGAACTCAGCAGGAAATCGGCCCAGATCCCCCGGGACATCTCATTTGCACTTGAGCTCACAAACCTCGACCTTGAACAAAAGCGAAAAAACCTCACGCTTCTCGACAAGACTCTGCTTCCCACGACGGCTATCGCGAGTTCCTCCGTCACCGTTTCCGCCACCGAGCAGTCATCGTGGATCACGCACAAGGGTCGGCTAGTCGGGTGTGCGGCGCTCCCTTCGATCAGCTTCAAGCCACTGATAGAGATTGCGCCGACTGCATTTACGCCGACCGGAACAGTAAGCGTTGTTCAACGGTTCTTCCGGTCCATCGGGAAGGAGATCGAGCTGGTACAGGATAGGGTCGGGATGGTTTTTCCCCGGATCGTGTGCCAGATGATCAATGAGGCAGCTTTCGCTTTGCAGGAGGAAATCGCGGCACCGCAGGACATCGACGCGGCGATGAAGACCGGGGCGCGCTATCCGCTGGGACCGATCGAGTGGGCCGACAGGATCGGACTTGAACATGTGCATGCTGTTCTCAAAGCGCTCCACGGGGATCTCGGCGAGGACCGCTATTGCATTGCCCCCCTGCTGAAACAGATGGCTGTGAGCGGCACGTGGTGGCGCAGGACTCAGGCACACAATGATGAAAGGCTTTCCGTATGACATCCCGCATCCTCCGCATTGTGATTCTCACGTCGGGACTTATCCTTGGAACGCATGCCCTTGGACTTGCACAGGAGGTCCTCGAGAAGAAATCATTTGAGGGAGTTGTCAGCTATCAAATCCGCGACGTGCAAAGCATCGAAACGATGACGGTATTCATGAAGCGGGGGCGATTGAGACTTGAAGGAAGCGAACAAGCCGGCGGCAATGCCGTGCTGACCGACTACGCACTGAAGAAGAGTTATGTCATCATCTCCGGACGGGAACAGTACATCGAGCTCCCTGTCATAGCTATGCCAGCGAAGCAGCCAGCGTCCCCGCCGCGGATCAACGTACAAAAGACAGATTCTACCGATACGATCGAGGATTATGAATGCGATCAGTTCCTCGTGACTGTTGACACGCTCGAATTTGAAATCTGGGCAACCAAAGGACTTGGCACGGCGGGTTCATTCCTTTTAGAACGGGTATCCGCATGGATGTGGAAGATACTGGAAATGGGATACTTCCCCATGCGGTTCATCGCCCGGGATGCAACAGGCGAAGAAAGCGGCCGATTTGACGTCACAAGCGTGACAAAGAAGTCGCTCACCGAATCGCTCTTTCGTATTCCTTCAGGCTACGAGAGAATAGATCCCGAAGCACTCCAAACGAAACAAGTACCGAAGAAGAGAAAGCGATGAGATCAGTATTCAGCGGGGGATGCATGCGTTTCTGGACAGTGGGTCTTCTCCTTGTTGTTCTCGCCGGGATCGGCGTTGCGCAGCCTAAGCTCACTGTGGACAAAACCAGTATCGACATGGGAGTCATTTATAACGGGGCCACGAAAAAGGCGCGCGTGGTGATCAAGAACATCGGCCGGGACACACTCCGGATCCTTGGCGTGACGACCTCCTGCGGATGCACGACGGTGCGTCAACCGAGAGCATTCTTGAAAACGGGTGAGTCCGACGCGGTGGAGGTTGATTTCAACTCAACCGGGTTCCGCGGGAAGATCGAGAAGCACGTAAATATCATGACGAACGATCCTGCTTCGCCTACCACATATGTCACACTGGTGGGAGACGTCATCGAAGAGCTCCAGCCGATAAACAATGGCTCCGTGCTCTGGTTCGGAAGCGTTCCGAAGGACAAACAGGTGGAGCAAACCGTCGCATTCAAAAACGTCTCGGGGAAAGTTCTAACGATCACCGGGTACAATTCCTCATCACCCGATGTGTTGGTTTCTTTCGGCAAACGGACCGTACTCCCAGCGGACACTCTCCGCCTTCTTGTGAAGGTCACACCGAGGAAGACAGATTATTTCAACGAACTCCTTATTCTTGAAACAGACAGCAAGAAGCAGACGCAAGTCCCCGTGCGCGTCACACTTATCGGAGTAACCCCGAATTGACCCGGTTCAAACAGGCGTTGCGAGAAGCTGGCATTCTGATCCTTGTCGCCGGAGCGCTCGGGCTCATCTATACCTCTGCCACACAGAAGGGTCTTTTTGCCCGCGGCCCCCGGTCGAAACCAGCGCTGCGCGCGGACGTCCCCGCCCCTTCCATGATTTCGCGGGACGAAGCCCGGTCATTGTTTGAATCCGGCGCTGCAACGTTCATCGATACCCGGCACAATTTTGATTACGATCTCGGCCATATCAAAGGAGCGATCAACGTACCGTTGAAGGACTACGATCTGAAAAAAGCCGCCCTGAGCGAAATCCCGAAGGCCCGAATTCTTATCGCTTACTGTGACGGAGCAGAATGTAATTCAAGCATCGAACTCTCCGTGAAACTCATGAAAGACGGCTACCGAAATGTGAAGATATTCTTCGGCGGATGGCGCGAATGGGTTGACGCGAAGTTGCCGGTCGAGAAACGACCATGAAGAACCTGCTCCAAAATCCACACTTGGTACTGGTAGTCCGCGTGTTCATCGGACTGCTGTTTATCGTGAGCAGCGTCGAGAAGATCGCCGATCCAGGTGTTTTTGCCCAGTCCATCGCAAACTACAAGATGCTCCCGGAGTGGCTGCCTCCCCTCATCGCCACGATTCTGCCATGGCTGGAACTCCTATGCGGGTTTTCGGTACTGTTCGGAGCGTTGGCACGCGGGAGTTCGCTGCTTCTCACGGCCATGCTTGTCATTTTCACGATGGCAGTCGTTGTAGCTCTCGGGCGGGGCCTGGATATTTCCTGCGGGTGTTTCACGCAGGACCCGGCAACCGGAAAGATAGGCTGGATGAAAGTTCTTCAAAACTCCACGCTCATCGTCCTGACGTTGTTTCTCTACTTTTCAAGATCAGAATCGTTCACTCTCTTCCAATACTTGCTGAAGTTCATTCCAGACGGCACAGAACCCCGGTAACGCTCCTGCGTTTCGGAGCACTTCCGATCGCTTCGCCGTGAGTCGCCACGAACGTACGCACAAATCCAATCACGTTATTGTTGTCCTATCCAACGAAGGAGAACCAGCATGAGCACCCCAGATCCTCAACTCAGAAGTGACATCAATCGCCGGAACTTTCTCTCCCTGGTCGGCAAGGGTGTCGGACTCGCGGCGCTGTCCTCCGCCACGGTGGCCTCGCTGCTCGAAGATGTCCACGCGGCCACAAGGACGGTTGCGCATCTTTCCCCGGCGGACGCCGCAATGAATGAAGACTACTGGTTCGAGATACAACGCTCGTTCTCGACGTCTCGGGGAATTACCAACCTCAATAACGGGGGCGTCTCCCCGTCTCCGCGTCTCGTGACAGAAGCGCTGTGCCGGTACATCTGGCAACAGGAGGATGTGACCGCACATACGTTGTGGTCGATTCTCGAGCCACAATCTGAGACTGTGCGCACCGGGCTGGCGGACATCTTTGGCTGCGACCGGGAGGAAATCGCGATCACCCGCAACGCGTCGGAATCGCTGGAGATCATCCTGATGGGACTTAACCTGAAATCAGGCGATGAGATCCTGACAACGACCCAGGACTATCCGCGGATGCTGACGACGCTCCGCCAGCGGGAGCAACGCGAGGGCCTCGTCCTCAGGATGATCAAGGTGCCCATCGCACCAAGTCACCTTGACGACATCACGGCCGAAATTGAGAAGGCCATCACCCCGAAAACGCGGGTCATCCTGATTTCACACGTCATCAACATCACGGGGCAGATGATGCCGGTGAAATCGATCTGCAATCTTGCGAAATCCAAAGGGATTGAAGTTGTCGTCGATGGCGCGCACGCGTTCGCGCATTTTGAATTCAAGCAGCCGGACATTGGATGCGACTACTACGGAACCAGTCTTCACAAGTGGTTGTTTGCTCCGAAGGGGACAGGCCTTCTCTACGTAAAAAGAGACAAGATCGAGAAGTTATGGCCCCTGATGGCAGCCGACAAGAGCCAGAAGACCGACATCAGAAAATTCGAGGAAATCGGCACACATCCGGCAGCTCCCCGGCTCGCGATCGGCGAAGCGATCCTCTATCATAACGGGATCGGCGCAAAGCGCAAAGAGGAGCGCCTCCGCTACCTTTCGCGCTATTGGATGACCAAGCTGAAGGACCTCCCGAATGTCAGGTTCCATACTTCGTGGGAACCGAATCAATCGTGCGGCATTGCGAATGTGGAAATTGTCGGTATCGATCCGGGCGTCCTGAGCACATACCTCATGGACAAGCACAAGATACTGACAACCGCTATCATCCACGATGAGTTCAAGGGCATACGAGTGACACCCAGCGTCTATACGACGCTGAAGGAGCTCGACCGCTTCGTGGATGTGATGGACGGCGTGGCGAAGAAGGGTTTGCCGAAGAGCTAGAAACGTACCAGATTCTCACTATCAACCAATCATCAAGGAGATGTGCCATGAAACGATTTCTCACGGTGTTGTTCATCGTCATCCTCACTGTCATCGTGGCGGGCCAGGATGCCTTTGCACAAACGCCACAATCTCCGCAGCTGCCGCTGCTGCGCATCCCGCGGCTCAGCCAGGGAGCGAAGATCACACAGGTCATTGGCCTGAGCGAAGTGACAATTTACTACCATCGCCCCGGAGTCAAAGGACGTGAAATATGGGGCGGACTTCTTCCCTTCGACTCACTCTGGCGCGCAGGCGCAAACGAGCCGACCCTTTTCACCTTCAGCGACGAAGTCACCATCGAAGGAAAGAAACTTTCTGCGGGAACCTACAGAATGGTTACCTTCCCGGGGAAGACCCAATGGACAGTGATCTTCAATTCCGAAGTGAAGAACTGGGGAACGATGTACGATGCTCAATATGACGTCTTGAAATTCACGGTGAAGCCGGAAACTGCACCGCACGAGGAGTGGATGTCATTCTCCTTCACCGATTTGACCCCCTCTTCCGCCCGTGTGGAGCTGGCTTGGGAAAAGGTCAAAATCGGTTTCAAGATGGAATTCAATGCAGTCGGGAAAATTGGATCCTCTGTCGGGACCTGGCAAATACTGAATAGTGCGGCCCGGTATGCGCTCACGGAGAAGGTGTTCAACGCTGAGGCGATGAGCTGGGCCGATCGGTCGATCGCGATGGACAAGAATCCCACGAACATGGGAACGAAGGCAGAACTCCTCGCAGCAGGCGGAAAAGTCAAAGAGGCGATTGCCCTGGCGGAAGAAGCGATGGCTCTCGGGAAATCCAAGGATGCGAAGTTTGAAGGCTCCCGAGGCGGTCAGGCACTCAGCAAACTCATCACTGACCTGAAGAAGAAGATGTAGCACCCGTTGGTGTCAGCAGCAAAGAAAAGCCTCACCCGGCAATTGGTGAGGCTTTTTCATTGTCAGCCGGATCCGACCGTCAACCCGGAGAGGTTGCCGTTTCAACGTTTGCGCTGCGGAAGAAGAACTGCAGGACAATTGCCACTCCGACCACAACACCGCACCCGATCACGTTGTACCAGAGCCAGGAAACTGCTGTAAAGAAGTAGCAGCTCAGCACCACAATCTCACCTGCAAATGCAGCCCAGAATGTCGCAGTGCCCCCGATCCACTTCAAGTAGAACGCAATGAGAAAGATCGCAAGCATTGTTCCATAGAAGAGCGAACCAAGGATATTGACCGCTTCGATGAGCGATCCCAGCCTGCTCGCGTATTGAGCGAAAGCGATCGCGTAGATCCCCCAAAGCGCCATCGAAAGCCGGGAGACCTTCACGTAGTGTTTGTCCTCACTATCCTGCCTGATATGCCGCTTGTAGATATCGACGATCGAACAGGTTGCCAACGCGCTCAGTTCTCCCGATGTCGAAGACATGGACGCGGCGAAAATGCATGCGAACACGAGTCCGACAAGACCGATCGGCAGATACTTCATCACGAATGACAGAAAAATGTAGTTTGTGTCGTTTGGATCGACAGCCGGATCGTTCGCCTGCAATACCTTGATACCCTCTGCTCGCAGACCCTCTGCCTGTGCAGAAGCAGACATGAGCTTTGCGCGGGCCTGAGCTACGGTCTCGGGATTCCCCTCTTTTTTCGATTCGATGTACTCTCTGGCGGCCGCTGATTTCTCATCTGCGGCAGCAGCGTACCGTTGTTCGACCACCTGGTATCGCTCCGCATAAGCGCTGTGCCTTACTTTTTCGACTTCGACCGGATTGAAAAAGAGGGGCGGTCGTTCAAACTGAAAGAACACAAAAACCATGGCGCCTATGAGGAGGATGAAGAACTGCATCGGAACTTTGGCCAGCCCGTTGAACAGAAGTCCAAGGCGGCTCTGCGTCACCGATGCGCCTGTCAGATATCGCTGCACCTGGGATTGGTCGGTTCCGAAGTAGGCCAACGCCACAAACAGCCCGCCGATCAAACCCGACCAGAAATTGTACCTGTTCTTCAGATCGAACGTGAAATCAACGGCATTGAGTTTTCCCATTCCACCTGCCACCTGCAGCGCATCGACGAATCCCACTCCCTTCGGCAGCAACACGATGGTCATGACGAATGCCATGGTCATCCCGAAGAAGATGATCAACATCTGCTGAAAGTCCGTCCAGTTGACCGCCTTAACTCCGCCGGAGGTAGTATAGATGATGATGACGCCTCCAATCAACGTCGAAGTCAGTCGAATGTCCCACCCCAACATGATTGAGAGGACAAGAGAAGGAGCATAAATTGTAATGCCGACGCCGAGTCCGCGCTGGACGAGGAAGATGATGGCGGTGAGTGTCCGGGTCTTGAGGTCGAACCTGTGCTCGAGATATTCATATGCGGTGTAAACTCCCAGCTTGTGAAAAATAGGTACCGCACTGATCGAGAGAATAACCATGGCGATGGGCAAGCCGAAATAGAACTGGACAAACCGCATTCCGTCGACGTACGCTTGCCCCGGCGTCGACGTAAACGTGACTGCGCTCGCCTGCGTTGCCATGATGGAGAGTGCCACCGTATACCATCGCATTTTCCTGTCGGCGAGGAGGTACCCGCTGAGGCTGTTGCTTCCCCTCCCTTTATAAACGCCGTAGAGGACGATCGAGCAGAGTGTTGCGCCGAGGACGACCCAGTCAAACGTTCTCATTCGAATACCCGCGTAAACAGGTAGAACAGCAGAACCAGCAACGCGAGTTCACCAAGGACCAAGGCGTAGAGACGGGGCCAGGGCAAAGATGGTTCGGCTGGTTCCAAAGAAGGTTTTGAGTCTTGAGTTTTGAGTTTCAAATTGAGAGTTTCGAGTTGAGAGTTTCGAGTTCGACGACACCTGAACTTCGAACCTGCGACTTTGAACCTGGAACTATTTTCCCAACGCTACCAGGTTAGCGAACAACCTGTACGCCCCTGCAACTCCGCCGGGAAGTTGCCGGAAGAACGCGTAACCGGTGAAAACGTAGTGTCCTGTTCCATATTGAGTCACGAGAAGTCCGCCATCCCTCGACGGCTCGCCCGGATCATTGCTTCCAAGGACCGGCGTGTAGTGCGAATCCCACTTATCGGAGAAATAGAGCCCGCGCTCCTGGATCCAACCCTTGAAATCCTCCTGCGTGATCTTGTTTGGCATATTAAGCACCGGATGTCGCTCAGCGAGAAACCTCACCGGAGCATCCTCGACGGACACCCGATCGCCCGTCACCGAGAATGGATACGGGCCCAGGTTTTCGGTTTCTGCCCGCCGGGGTGTCATGTACTGGACGATGTACGTTCCCCCCTTTTCCACGAACTCCATGAGCTTTCGCTGATTGGCTCTCAGGACGGGCCGCATGTTGTAGGAGCGGACACCGGCAATAATAACGTCATACAGGCCCAGTGAACCGTTCTTCAGATCATCGTCTGTCAACATCGTCACCGGATACCCCATCTGTCTGAGCGCCGTCGGGATCTCATCTCCCGGGCCCATGATGTACCCGATGCGCTTCGAGATTGTCTTCAATTCAAATCTGAGCAGTCGGCCCGCAGTCAGCGGAAACAACGTCTGAAGAGGAATATGCGGATAGCGAATCGTTACTACATCCTGCCCCACAACGCGCCCTCCGACAGACGCTTTAACCTGGAACTCGCCCGAGCCGGCACCTGGACCAGGCTGGACTGAAAAACTCACCGACTGGTTTTCGTCCTTCTGGGAAAACTCGAACGGGACCCCAGCAGGCGTCACCTTCCATCCTTGCGGGACTCCCAAAGCGACTGACCCGGATATTTTTCCCCCCTCATTTCGAATGTTCACCATTACTGTCTTGGCCATACCATCGGGGAAGACGTACACTTTTTCGGGCAGATTCACGCTGACAGGCGGGATAACTGCAAACGGCCTGTATTGTTCTCCTTCCACAGGATCCACCATCCTGAATCGCACCGGCACTTCGAGTTCCATCGCCCCGTCATCGGAAGCGATCCTTACCTTGACCACGAGCTGCGGGGCGTTTTCGGGCTGACCGATGTACTGCTGGTTCGCCACCCGGTACGATCCGAGTTCTGACGGCTCTGCGAGCCAGTACGGCTGCGAGTATGGAAAATCCAACGGAATTTTGATACCGAACACTGCCTGCAGGGGCTGATTGTTCCGCAGCAGTACATTGAGAGCGGAATCTGCCTTCAACAGGGGGGCGACGATTCGCTCGAGGCGAAACGGATACGACGACCGGTTGATCGCCGAGACTGTGAGTTTGATGTCCGAACCCGGGCTCGCGTTGTTTTCGGAAGAAAGTACGTCCACCCACAATCCGGCGCTGAGTCTGATAGCTTCCTGCAAATCGCGTTTCTTGAGGGCTATCCACGGGTCTTCCTTCAGCTTTCCGAGTTCAGCGTATGCGCGGAGAAGAGCGGGAATGGATTTCTCC
The DNA here is from genome assembly GCA_026390595.1 of Ignavibacteriales bacterium. Taxonomy (NCBI): domain Bacteria; kingdom Pseudomonadati; phylum Ignavibacteriota; class Ignavibacteria; order Ignavibacteriales; species Ignavibacteriales bacterium. Next base: position 164,033 of record JAPLFQ010000015.1, on the reverse strand, counting down.
GGATTCTCCTCATCGTACGCTCGATAGACATTCTCCAGCGTCGTTCCCACTGCCGCCCCGCCGGGCACGCGCGACCATGCCGTATTCACGCCATCGAACAAGTCCTTCGTCGCCGTGTCGCCTGCGATATGCTGGAAATAGTTCACGAACTCTCCGCGGTTCTGTCCCCCGCCAGTCCCCTGGCTCTTGTTCATGGACCTGCTTCTTCCCGCCATCTCAGTGAACGATTCACCAAGGACTGTACTATACATTCCCAGATCGATGGACACAGAGTGCTCGGGGACGGAAGGGCGATCGGTCTGCTGGAAGCGGAATACATTCCATACCAAACGTTTTGGTTTCCAGGGCTGGACGTACTTCAATTGGTCGGGAAATCGACCCGGATCCCCTGCCGCCGCATACGCCTGATACGCTAATTCTGCAGAGGCGGTATGATTTCCGTGTCCTCCCTGAGTAGGAGTGAAGCGCGTCACGACAACATCCGGCCGATAGGATCTGATCAACCAGACTGCGTCGGAGAGGATTTTCTCCCTCCCCCAGAAACTCATCGTCTCGTCGAGCGTTTTTGAAAATCCGAAATCGATCGCGCGTGTGAAATATTGCTCTGCTCCGTCGATGCGACGCGAAGCGAGGAGCTCCTGAGTGCGGATCACGCCGAGCAGTTCACCCTGTTCGGGGCCGATGAGGTTCTGCCCCCCCTCGCCCCGGGTCATCGAGAGATACGCGGAGCGCATCAATCGACCTTTTGCCATGTATCCGAGAAACGCAGTATTGTCGTCATCCGGGTGCGCCGCCACATACAGAACCGAGCCAAGCACTGTGAGCTTCTTCAATGCAAGTCTGAGCTCGGCGGCGTTGACGGATCGCGGGGATTGGGGTTGTGAGAAGGCTGATGCAAAGACTAAGGGAAGGACCAAGAACGGGAGAAACCTGCGCGCCATCAAAAGACCTTTCTATTGTTTCAGCAACCAACACGAAGCAGGGAGCGAAAGTTCTGGCAAAACCAGAAGCGAGAAAATATACCAATACCTGCACGAAGCCGCAAGAACCGTGACTCCGATCAATCCGGGGGCCGGAGGGCAACTTTCCACGGCATGTGTCGTCTAATGGTAGGTGATTTCCCGAGCCGCTGCAGCATCCCGTGGTCCTGGCGCAACAGAATCCAGATCGAAATACGGTGCTTTCACACTCTTCGTCGCTCTCAACGAAACCAGTTCAAGGAGTAACCATGTCCTATCGACTCGTTCTCTTTGTTGCCTGCCTCCTCTTCCTCGCCCTCGCACCCGATTTGAAGGCCCAGACCCAGGCCGCAGCTGATAGCACAGACAATCTCCAGAAGCTTGCGCCGAAAGTGTTCATCGACTGCAGCATGTGCGATCAGGACTACATCCGGACAGAAATCCCATTCGTCAATTACGTCAGGGACAGGAAACAGGCTGACGTGCACGTGATGATCATGCAGATGAACACAGGTGGAGGGGGGACAGAGTACACACTCACACTCCTCGGAGGGCAGAGCTTCGATGGTGTGGACGATACTTTGAAGTACATCGCCAACAAGACCGATACGCAGGACATGACCAGGAAAGGGCTCGTCAAGGTCCTTAAGACGGGACTAGTTCGCTATGTGATTCACACCCCGCTCTCCGAATATTTCACAGTCTCCTATAACAAACCCACGGCAGGAGCCAAGGTCGCGGATAAGTGGGACTACTGGGTCTTCACGACGAATTTCAACAGTTGGTTCAACGGCGAATCTCAGTACAAATCGAGCCAGGTCTGGGGCGGTTTCACTGCCAGCAGGGTGACCGAGGACTGGAAGTTCCGTTTCGCGACGAACTTGAGCTACAACGAAAACAAATACGAGTTCCAGATAGACGATACCACCACGGTCGTGAGCAGATCCATCAGCAGGAGTCAGTCGTTCAACGGGTTTATTGTTAAAAGCCTCACGAGCCACTGGTCAGTAGGATTGTTCACATACCTCAATACTGCAACCTACAGTAATATCGACATTGCCGCGCATGTACAGCCCGGCATCGAGTACAATGTTTTTCCCTATTCAGAATCGACACGCCGGCAGCTCCGGATCGGCTATCAAATAGGCCTTGCCACGCGGCGCTACATCGACACGACCATCTACTTCAAGAAATCAGAAACTCACTTCGATCATTCACTTTCTGCGTCACTCTCGCTTCAGCAGGCTTGGGGATCAACATCGGTCACGCTCTCCGGCTCGCAGTATCTGCACGATCTGAGCAAGAACAATTTCAGCATCTCGGGGAACATGTCGATCCGCGTCTTCGAGGGGTTATCGTTCAACATTTACGGCGGTTACAGCGCCGTGCACGACCAACTCTCACTCCCGAAAAGTTCCCTTACGCCCGAGGAAGTCTACCAACAGCGAAGAGAGCTTGCCAAGAACTACTCCTATTGGGGCTCATTCGGCATGAGCTATTCATTCGGGTCGATCTTCAATAACATCGTCAATTCCAGGTTCGGGAATCAGGGAGGCGGCGGAACCACGATAATAATGAGCGATTGATTGCATTGGAGGCGCGAAAGGGACGTCGGTTCATTCGCTTGCACTTCCCTTTCGCGTGCTTCCCAATTGTGGCAAACTCACTTCCCTTTTTCGAAATCATTTTCTTATCTTAATCCACGTTCGTGAGGTGCACCTTCCTGACAGGCAGTGAACCCAATCACGGCGATTCACTGATCTCAACTGTTGCCACATGAGAGTATCGATTGTCTTTTTGCTCCACCTGATCGGCTTTGGAGTGCTTTGTACATCGCTCCTGGCCGGCTTCATCCTTGACAGGAAGTTCAGAGCACAGACGGACTACAACCTGAAACTGATTACTTCCGGTATCGCCAGGACGATCGGCCTCCTCTCCCCTGTTGCCGCGGTGATCATGCTCGCAACGGGCATCGGGAATATTCACACCCGGTATTCCGGTTCGCCCCTCTCCTGGTTCGACGAGGGATGGCTCGCGGCGAAGATCATCCTCTTTGTTGTTCTGGTCTTTAACGGAATGGTCTACGGTCCGCGGCTGACCCGCGGCCGGACAAAGCTCGTGAAAGAATTCTCCGCACAGACTGCTCCGGCCAACGCCGAGGTGTTGATGCGTTCGTACAATTCTCAAATAACCCTTTTCTATTTCGTGCAAACGGTGGTCCTTTTCCTGATCTTGTTTCTTTCGCTCTTCGGACCCGGGAAGCACCCCGGACTCATTTAGAAAGTCGATCGCATGAAGGTTCTGGCTTCAGCTGTAGTGCTCATGGTTTCGCTCTGCATGTATTCCGGTTGCCAGCAGCAGCCTCCTCCTGAGAGGGCCGTGTGGAAGGGAACCGTCTCTCTGGCTGACAAGAAACAGCTCCCCTTCGTTGTCTATCTTGACCTTACTCCTCCCGCACCGTCCGGATATTTCCTCAACGGAACAGAGCAGACGCCTATACCGGAGATTCATCACGCCGGCGATTCGCTCACATTTGTTTTTTCCGAGTACGGCGCCGCCATGCAATCTGTCTGGAAGGGAGGCAAGCTGACGGGCACATTTCTGCGGTTCAGGAAAGACACCGTATCGAACCCTTTTGAAGCAAGCCCCTCCACCGCACCAGAAGCAACGACGAAGGCGAAGGCCCCGTCTGATATTCCTCTTGTCGGCAAATACCAGGTGTTCATGAAAAACCGCGAAGGCATCGACAGCGGATCGGTCGCTACGTTCTGGTCACGCGGTGATTCCGTTTTCGGGACTTTTATCGCAGCCGACGGCGACCTTGGATTGATGTGCGGAAAACAGGAGGGCAACTCGGTCCAGCTCGGGCGATTCTCGGGGTGGCAAGGACAGTTGATGGAGCTTACCAGGACGCAGAATCAGTGGAGCGGCACCCTGTACTATCGCATGCCTCCGGCGACATCTTTCACACTCGTCCCGCGGCCGACGGCATCGTTGGATGTCCGGAGTGCCCGGCAGACGACGATGAAGGATTCGCGAAAGCCCTTCGCGTTCACCGGAACGACGGTCCTGGGCGACACGGTCACCAACCTCGATACAAGGTACAAGGGGAAAGTCGTACTCATCGACATCATGGGCACCTGGTGCCACAACTGCATGGACGCTTCCCCACTTCTTCAGAAACTCTTCACTGAGTTCAACGGCCAAGGGCTCGAAGTCGTCGGGCTTTCGTTCGAGTTGACCGGAGATTTCAACGCAGCGAGGAAGAACTTGCTCCTGTATGAGGAGAGGTACGGAATTACATTCCCCGTATTGTACTGCGGGTCGCTCGATAACGCGAATGTCGAAGCCCGCACGCGTTCACAATTGAACAATTTCTTTGCGTATCCGACGACGCTTTTCGTGGACCGGAACGGAGTCGTTCAACAGATCCACGAAGGATTCAAGGGGCCGGGCACAGGAGAAGAATACCAAAATGAAGTGAATCTCTACTATGAAACGGTTCAGAAACTTTTGAAGTCCAAAACGACTCATCGGTGAGGAGCACTCATTACTCTCCATCCGACCATCACAATCAGACAACCCGAGGGCACAGACTATGGATCATTCCTTTGTGACCACCAACTTCCAGCTCGACGGCTATCGCATCGTGAAAAACCTCGGCGTTGTGCGCGGAATCGTCGTCCGCTCCCGCTCGGTCTTTGGGAACATCGGGGCCGGGTTCCAGATCCTGTTTGGGGGAAACATTACCCTCTACACAGAACTCTGTGAACAGACACGACGGGACGCGTTTGAACTCATGATCCAACATGCCCAGGCAATCGGCGCGAATGCAGTGATCGGATTTCGTTATGACGCCACCGAGATCATGGCTGGGGTTTCCGAAGTCCTGGCCTATGGAACCGCCTGTGTTGTAGAGAGAACTTGAATCACCTAAAACCGATCCCGATCCAACACTATACCAACGAAATCCTATGGACATCCAAAATAAAACCGTTCTTGTTCTTGGAGGCTGGGGCCTTGTCGGCGCTGCTGTCTGCCGCCAGATGATGCCTGAGAAACCCAAGCGCATCATCGTCACTTCCCTTTTTGAGCACGAAGCAAAAGAAGCGGTTGAAACGTTCCGCCGGGAATACCCTGAAGCCGGGAAGAACTACTTCATTCCATGGTGGGGCAATATCTTCGTCCGTCACGCCCTCAAGGATACTCCACGAGACGAAATCCTTCAGAAGGCCCCTTTACGAGAGATGCTGATTGACGATCTCCTGGATGAACTCACGAAACCGGTCCTGGAGCGTTCATCGATCTGGCAGCTCCTGGATCGGTACAAGCCGGATATTGTCGTAGACTGCATCAACTCCGCCACCGGAATCGCGTACCAGGACATTTTCCATTCGGCGCGCGAGGTCCGAAAGGCCATCCGCAATTCCAAATCGGGCAAGGAATCTTCGCTCATCGATCAGACAGAGCGATTGATCGCTACTCTCTACATTCCGCAACTGATCCGTCACGTGCAGATTTTTTACCGCAGCATGCAGATAGTGGGAACCACCACGTATGTCAAGATCGGGACCAGCGGTACAGGCGGCATGGGACTGAACATTCCCTATACACACAGCGAAGAGCGTCCGTCCAGCGTGCTGCTGGGCAAGTCGGCTGTCGCGGGCGCTCATACGATGCTCCTGTTCCTCATGGGCAGGACGCCCGACGCCCCCATCACGAAAGAGATCAAGCCGACGGCCGCCATCGCCTGGAAGAAAATCGGTTTCGGCGAGATCAGAAAGCGCGGAAAGTCCATTGAGCTTATTGATTGTCCACCCGAGAAGGGGCGCAAGCTAGCGGGCACGCTGAAGCTGCGGGACGAGGATGTGCACCCGGAACCCACGCACCAGACGCTGCGTTCTGTATTCATCGACACAGGTGAAAACGGCGTCTTCTCCAGAGGGGAATTCGAAGCGATTTCCACTCCGGGTCAGATGGAGTTCGTGACACCAGAGGAGATAGCAGAGTCGGTACTCTACGAAATCAAGGGGGGTAATACCGGGCACGACATCATCAACGCTCTGGATAATGCGACCCTTGCACCGACATACCGGGCAGGGTTTATGTTCGAAGCGGCGACGCGCGAAATGAAGCGGCTCGAGCAGAAGCATCAGACCGACAGCATCGCGTTCGAGTTCCTTGGACCTCCCCGGTTGTCGAAACTGCTGTACGAATCGTATCTTCTCAAGCTCGCCTACGGCGGAGTTCGCGAGGTAGCCAAGACTCCGGCCAAAGCGATTGCAGCAAAACTCGAAGCACTCATCAGGGAGAACATCCAGGTGCGATCGCAGATTATTTCGATCGGCATTCCGATACTCCTGCCGGACGGAAAGACTCTTCTCCGCGGACCGGACATCAAGATCCCTCCGTACAGGGGAGAAAACGAGCTCAAGGTCACGGACCAATCGCTCAACGCATGGGCGCATGACGGCTGGGTTGATTTGCGTGCGAAAAACATGGAGCATTGGAAGCGCCGCTTCGGAATCATCAAGGATCAGGTCGAGCAGACGCCGGAGGGAGACACTTCTTCGCGCCAGATGCGCAACAGCGCATACTGGGACTCCTTCAAAGAAATCGATCCTGGCAAGCTGGTCGGCTGGATCTTCTCCGACGAAGAAAAAGGAAAGCGCATGAAGGCGTAACACCTATCGGGAAGGGATACTCTATGGAGACGGCACATAAGCTGTTGCTCGTTGAGGACGAAGAGGAACTTGTCAGCATCGTCCAGACATACTTCCGGGACGAGGGCTACGAGGTACGGATCGCGTTGAACGGCGAAGAAGGACTCAAGGCAGTTCGGGACTTCAAGCCTGACGTGATCGTGTCCGACGTAAAAATGGCGCGGATGGACGGCTTCGAGTTCTATGAAGCCCTCCAGAAACTGCCCGAGGCCAGCAAGATCCCATTTGTTTTCCTCACTATCATGGATGACCGGTCGTCGGTGGAGAGAGCAAAAGAGCTCGGGGCTTCGGGTTATATAACCAAGCCGTTTGACGTGGAGGAATTGCACGAGAAGGTCCGGGAATTGATGCCACGGAAAGCGTAGGGAAGAACCCCAGTACACACAAAAGGCCGGACGTCGATGACGTCCGGCCTTTTTCATTTCTTGCAGCGTTCTGAAACTACTCGTACCGCAGCGCCTCGATGGGATCAAGGTTTGCAGCCTTCCAGGCAGGATACACGCCGAACACAACTCCGATGAATGCGCAGAGGGCGAACCCGATAAGCGCCCAATCCAGCGGGAAGACCGCCGGGAGCGAAAACGCGATCGCCGCCAGATTTCCCCCCAAGATGCCCAAACCGATGCCCACGAGACCTCCGATCTGACAGAGGACAACCGCTTCGGTTATGAACTGGCTGAGGATATTCCCTTTTCTCGCACCGACAGATTTTCTCAGTCCAATCTCTTTCGTCCGCTCGGTCACCGACACAAGCATGATATTCATAATTCCGACGCCCGCGGCAAGAAGCGAGATGAAGCTGATGAAGCCGACTCCCATCTTGACGTATTTGGTGAAGTCGTTGAACGTGGAGATGAGCGATTCATTCGAGAAGATCTCGAAATCGTCTTCCTTCCCGGGATCTACTTTCCGCACGGTCCGGAGCGCCATGCGCGCATCCTCCATCGTCTGATCGTAAACTTCCGGCGCTTTGGCCTTGATCATGATGTTCAGAGAGCGCTGCTTTCCGAACTCATTGAGGAACTTGCTCAGCGGGATCACAACAAAATTGTCGCTGTTTCCGCCCATCGCAGATCCCTTCGGCTCGAACACGCCAATCACCGTATACCTGTCGTTGCCGATCTTGACATCCTGCCCTACAGCACTTCCACGAGGGAAGAGCTTCTTGACGACCTCCTGACCGAGAATGACGACGTTACTGCCGTACGTCTCTTCATTGTCGACCATGGATCGTCCCTCTTTGATGGTCCAGTTGTTCGTGGGGATTCCCTGCGGCACTTCTCCCATCACGGCAACATTGGGATTTGTCTTGAGACCCGACAGAGTCTGGATCGTTTGACCCCAGGTGCTGGCTTCGATCGCGGCGTATTGCGCGGTCGTGAGCTTACTGAGCACGTACTCCGCCTGGGTCAAGGTGATGTCCTTGCGATGGCGGTATTTCTCCCACGCGCGGTGTCCGCCCACGAACATCGCCGGGAATTTCTGGATCTGAAATGTATTCGAACCCAATTCGCTCAAGCCGCTCTCGATGCTGTTCTGCAAAACCTGGAGCGCAGTCATCACACCGATAATTGAAAACACCCCCACGACAACTCCCAGCAATGTCAACGCCGAGCGGAGTTTATTCATCCGGATGGCGTTGAGCGCCATTTTGATAATCTCGCCTATTAGCACGTTAGCCTTCCGCCCTCAATGAATGGATATGGTCACTCGTAACGTAATGCATCAACCGGATCGAGCCTGGAGGCCCGGTATGCCGGCAGGAACCCGGAGACAACTCCAACGAACAGCGAAACGAGTATGGCGACGGCGACAATGCTCAGAGGCATCGCCGTCGGCAGAATCGTGTCGATGATCAGGCTCAGGGGAAAAGCGATGGCGATTCCTATAAGGCCTCCCATCAGGCACAGCGCCGCAGACTCCATGAGGAATTGCAGCAGGATGGTTCTTCGCGGCGCGCCGATAGCCATGCGAATGCCGATCTCGCGCGTCCGTTCTGTGACAGAGACAAACATGATATTCATGATCCCGATGCCACCGACAAACAACGAAAGGCCGGTGATGAAGAGGCCCACACCGGCGATAACAACGCCAATCGTGTTGAAGGTTTGAATGAGGATTTCCTGTTGATTGATCGCGAAATCATCAGGCTGCTTCGGGCGAACCCCCCTGGCTTTTCGCAGGATACCCCGCGCCTCTTCCTTCGCCTCCTCGATTTCCTTCAATGAAATCGCCTTCACCATAATCGTGACATTGCTCCGACGAGAGGCAAACTCCTTGATGAATCGATTGATGGGAAGGTAGAGCCGGTTGTCGAGGCTCTCCATGCCAAGGAAGCTTCCCTGTTTTTCCAGTACGCCTACGACCTTGTAGTTGTAACTGCCGACTTTGATGGTTTTACCGAGAGGGCTTTCGTTGGGGAACAACTCCATTGCGACCTCTGACCCGATAGTGCACACCGGCCTGCCACCGTCTGATTCGGCAGGAGTAAAAAACCGGCCGAATGCCACGTTGACACCGGATGTCAAAAGAAAGTCCGAGTTCGTCCCGATGACGGTGATCCCTTCGAGCAGTTTCCGTGCATAGCGCACATTTCTGCCGGCTCCCATCACGGGCGAAACTGACCGAGCAAGCTCAGCCTGTTTCTCAAGAGTTTTGGCTTGCTTGAGTGCCAATTCGCGCCGATTCCGGATTTTCCACCAATCCTGACCTCCACCCCATGGCCATTTCTGAACGTAGAGCACGTCGGCACCAATCGCGGCAATGCTCTTGTTGAAGGCCCGGTTCAAACCCTCGATGGCGGTTCCCATCAACGTCACCGACACGATGCCGATGATGATGCCAAGCGCAGTAAGAACTGAACGCATCTTGTTGGCGCGAATCGCATTGAACGCGATCGCCAACCCCTCACGAAACTCTCCCAACGATTGTCTCATTCTCAGCTCTGTGTTTGTGAGAGTTCTGCGACTCTCTTGTTCTTTACGGCCAGATCGGATTCGATCAAGCCATCACGGAGACGGATAATGCGGTCTGCGTGCTCGGCAATGTACTCTTCGTGTGTGACCAACACGATCGTGTTTCCTTCTTTTTGAAGCGTGTCGAACAGCGCCATGATTTCGTCGCCGGTCTTACTGTCCAGGTTACCCGTCGGTTCGTCCGCAAGCAGGATCGATGGCTGCGTTACGAGGGCACGGGCGATGGCGACTCTTTGACGCTGGCCGCCGGAAAGCTCGTTCGGCTTGTGATGAATACGCTCGGTCAGGCCAACCCTTCCGATAGCTTCGCGGGCCAGTCTCTTCCGCTCGCTTGAGCTGATGCCGCCGTAGATCAAGGGAAGCTCAACGTTGTGGAGAACATCAGACCGGGCCAGGAGGTTGAACGTCTGGAACACGAAACCGATTTCCTTGTTGCGGACACGAGCGAGTTCGTTATCGTTCATCTCGCTCACGTTCAGCGTGTTGAGCTCGTACAACCCCGACGTCGGCGTGTCCAGGCACCCGATAATGTTCATCAGCGTCGATTTGCCGGATCCGGACGGACCCATGATCGCCACGTACTCATTCTTCTTGAGTTCGAGGCTGACTCCCGCAAGGGCGTGCACGTCTTCCGAACCGACGTGATAGATCTTCGTGATATTGTTGAACCTGATGATTGTGGACATTCCGCTCTTCCTCGTTGATAATGAAATTATTGAAGCTCGTTGACCTTTTTCTCGATGTTCTTTCTCTGGTCCTGCGACAGCTCCATGGTCAAAAGACGCTGATAATGTTCCCGCGCTTCTTTCTTCTGGCCTTTGAGTTCATACGCCTGTGCGGTGACATTTATTGCGGGACCGTAGTTGTTGTCGAGCGAGAGGGCTTTCTTCGCCAACTCCAGCGCCTTCTCCGCGTCCTTCTTCTGAAGGTAACCCTGGGCGAGAAGATGGAAGGACTGTGCGGTGTCGGGCCTCATCGCAGCATACTTCTCGAACGATGCCACCGCGTCACCCGTCATTTGATTCTGCAAGTAGAAGGATCCTGCCGCGCGCCACGCCCGCCAGTCATTCGATTTATTCGCGGTCATCGTCTTGATCTCCTGGACCGCTTCGTTGTTCTTCTTCTCCGAAATCAGGATACCGGCTTTAAATGCACGGCCACGGACTTCATCCAATTGGATCACCGCGTCGGCTTCCTTCCACGCCTTCTCCATGTCTCCACCCATGATGCCCGGAGCCTTCCAATAATACTGGGCCAGCCCAAAGTGGGCTTCGACGAGTTTTGGATTGAGTTCCACCGCCTTCTCGAAGGCCTTCCTGATCCGAGGAGCCAGAAAAGCCTGCTTGAACACTCCGGCATTCTGAGCTTTGGTTCCCAAGGCAGCGCCGAGACCATATTGATAGTCTGCACTGATTGCATTGATCTCAACAGCCCGTTCCATGTGATCGACAGCATCGTCCTCATTCCGGAACTGCCGACTCAGGAGAATCAATCCGAGCCGGTAGTGTGCTTCAGCGCCGTTCTCGTTCTGCTTGAGGAGAGCCTCAAATACTGCCTTGGCTTCACCAAGTTTTCCCTTGTTGAAGAGGGCAAGGCCGTCTTCCAGCGATTGAGCCGGCGAGGAGCAGGTCATCATGACGATCAAGAACAACCAGCCAAGTGATTTCATCAGGAGCGGCCTCTATTTCTTCTCGCCTTCAACGGAGCCGCCCGTCCGCTTTGCAGCCTTGTTTTCCACTTTCACGATGGAGCCGGTTTCGAGGTCCTTGTTGATTGCTTTGAACGGACCGGAAACAACCTCTGTCCCCTCGAGGTTTTCTCCCTTGACCTCGACGTACGTGTCATCACTCAACCCGCGCTTCACGACGATTGTTTTGGCCTTTCCATCGGCAACCACGAAAACGACCTCTTCAAGCTTATCCTCTTCCTTCTTCTTCGCTTTGCTCACATCCAGCTGAGCTTCGCCTTCCTTGGGGCCCTCAACTTTTTTATCATCCTTGGGCATGCGAACTGTCACTGACTGGATCGGGACCGCAAGAACATTAGCGTGAGTTTCGGTCTCGATATCAGCTGCCATGGACATCCCAGGACGGAAACTTACGCCCGGAGGTGTTACGATCCGAATCCTCACTTCGAAGTTTGTCACTTCATCCTGCGTTCCAAGGCCCCGTGACTTCGCAGTGTTCGCGATCTGGCTGACCGTGCCGATGAATTTCCTGTCGGGATAAGAATCAACCTCGACCTTGGCGGTGTCACCCACGGTCACGAGAACGACATCATTTTCACCGACGTCGACGCGTGCTTCCATTCGCGAAAGGTCTGCAATCGTCATGATCTGAGTCCCCTGCGTGAAGGTGCTTCCGCTTACGCGTTCGCCGAGCTCGGAAATCAACTGACTGACAATTCCATCCATCGGGGCATAGATCGTCGTCTTGGAGTACGTGACCTTGGCATCCTTCAATGACGCCACTGATTGATCGTTCGAAGCCTTCGCACTCTGGTACGTTGCCTTGGCAATGTCCATTTCAGACTGTGCCACGAGCTTCTTGGAGAACAGCTCAGACACGCGCTTGAACTCCGCTTCGGCTTTGAGCAGGTTAGCCTCACTCATGGCCAGTGATGCATTAGCCCGATCCATACCGGCTTCATACGCGTCCGGCTTGATGCGGACGAGGAGCTGGCCTTTTGACACGCGCTGACCTTCGCGGACTGCGAGAGCAATAATTTCGCCGCTCACCTCGGCGTTGATCTTCACCTGGACTTCCGGTTGAATCTTCCCCGTCGCAGAGACAATCTGCGTGATTGTCCGGCGCTGGATCTTCTCTGTCTGGATCGTCAGCACGGTGTCACGCTTGCCGCCCAGGATGACCAGGAGGACGAGCACCACCAGAACAATACCAATGACGGAGAATATGATGAGTTTCTTTTTGGACTTCTTGCCGTTCGTTGCCATGGAGAAAAACTCCTTTAGAAAGTTTGGATGACCTTGAGTTGATCGACCGTTAATACTTCTTCTCGCCGATCACATAGTCAAGGTTCCGACCTGCTGTGATGTAATTGTACGTTGCATTGACCTTGTTCGCCTGGGCATTGACCAGCCCGGCATTCGCCGTCAGGAGATCGACCAACGTGCCTGACCCAAGATTGTACTTCTCTTCTGCCACTCTCCTGTCCTGTGTTGCTGACTGCAGTCCCTTCAAGCTTGCATCGTACTGCTTCTTCGCTGCGTCGAGGTCCAAAAGGGCCTTCTTCACATCGACGCTGATGTTCCGCTCGGTCTGCAAGACAGTGAGTTCAGCATTTCTTCTCTGGGCGATCGCTGTTTGGACCGACCTGTTTGTCTGGAATCCGTCGAAAATCGTCCACCGAAGGTTCACACCCCAGTTCATTCCTTTGCTGTCGGACAGCTTGGAGAATTCCGTGTTTGAAAGGTTGTATCCTGCAGAAGCTGAGACGCTTGGGAAATAGTTGCTCGAGGCCGAGGTGACACCAGACTGGGCAGACGCAAAACCCTCTTTGGCACTCACATAGTCGGGCCGGGCAGCGATCGCACGTTGACGCATAGTCTCGAAACTGCTGACTTTGGAGGCCGTTGCGCTGAAGTCTGCTTCAGAGAGATCACTCGGCACCGAGGGGTCCGAAATGTCATAGGCATCGCTGACGTCTGCGCCGACGAGCGACACAAGATCAGCAATAGATTTGTCATACGTGTTTTCAGCAGAGATGAGACTGACTTCATCCCCGGCGACCTGCGACTGCTGCCGATAGACATCGCCGATCGAAAGCGCACCCACGCGATTCGATTCAGTAATGCGCTCGAGTTGTCGCTGATCTCGCTTGAGGTTTTCTTCACTCACCTTCACGAGCTGCCTATTCCTCAGTACCGTCAGGTATGCAGCCTGGACCTGAAACACGATCGCCTGAGTGGTCCTTACCGCCGTCTCCTCGGCAGATGTCGCTGCGGAGACTGCCTGGCTGAAATTCGCCTCGCGGGCAAAGCCGTTGAAAATTGTATATCCGAGAGAGATGCCGGTCGAGAAGTTGTTACTTGTCGAGACAGCCGCGGGAACTTGGATCGGCACTCCAGAGAGCAATTGCACGCTCGCCGGCCTGTCAGATGCAGTCCGTGTCCAACCGCCACTGGCGGAGGCAGTGGGAAGATAAGAGCCATAGGCGGCCAGAACCCCACTCTGTGCGGAGTTGGCGTTGTTGAGAGCTTGCCGGATATTAATGTTTTGCTCCAGAGCAACTGAAATCGCTTTGTCAAGCGTGAGCACTTTGGTCTGTTGAGTCGAACCTTGAGCAAGCGCTAGGCCTGCGAAAACGATCCCGGTGAGAAGGATCAGAGCCAACTTCTTCATAGACAAATCTCCAGTTATGGTGGGAAGAGAAACATCGACACAGTTGATTATTGCAGTTACGCTCCTAATAGACGGCGAAAAACACCGAAAGTTTCGATAAACCCTTGGCAATACGAGTGATTTGGCAATTTCTAACCTTCTTCGGAATGACGCCAGACTGACTCCAAAAAGAGGTCTAAATCGGAGTCAAAACGACGATTTGTTCATGGCGAAGGCTGGGTTATGGCGATTCCTCGCCGAGTATGCTGCCTTTTAGCTTCATCAGAAGCGACAACGCGGCATCATGTTCATTGGGAATATCCCCATCAAGAATAGCGTCGGTAATGGCATCCTTCAGCCTGCCAACAAGCGGTCCTGGCCCGATCCCGCAGACTTGCATTATTTCATCGCCTCTTAATGGCGGCTGCCAATTCCTGATCTTGTCCTTTTCTTCGACCTCCACCATCTTCTGTGCAACAAGATCATAGTTCCGCCGCACCTGCACGACGAGCTTTGGGTTCTTTGATGTGATATCTGCGCGACACAACGTCATAAGATCGTCGACATCCACCCCTGCTTCAAACAGAAGACGCCGGACCGCAGAGTCCGTCACTCCCTCATCGACCAACGCCATGGGGCGAAGATGCAGGCGGACGAGCTTTTCCACATAACTCATGCGGTCAAATGGGAAACGCATCTTCCGGAATATCTGCTTCACCATTCTTGCGCCCAGTTCCTCGTGCCCGTGGAAAGTCCAACCGACATCCTCTCTGAACGCTTTCGTTCTGGGTTTCGCGATATCATGCAGAAGAGCGGCAAGCCTCAACCAGACGTCCGTTGAGGCTTCAGCAACATTGTCGACAACCCTGAATGTATGCTGTAGGACATCTTTGTGATGAAAATCTTGCCGCTGGTCGATACCGCCCATGTGCGCAACCTCGGGAAACACGATTTTCATCACGCCGGTGATGTGCATCAACTGCAGCCCAACGGATGGTTTGGCGCTGGCGAGAATTTTCATGAATTCATCTGTGATCCTCTCCTGGGAGACGATCTTCAGGCGAGGCGCCATTTTCGCAGCCGCCTCCAAGACAACGGGATCAACTGAGAATCCGAGCTGCGACGCGAACCGAAAGGCCCTCATGATGCGGAGCGGATCGTCGTCAAATGTCGCTTCGGGCTCGAGAGGCGTTTGCAGGATTCCCTCCTGCAGCGCCTGCTGTCCGTTGAACGGATCGAGCAGACGTCCGAAATCGGCGGCATTGAGTGAGACGGCCATCGCATTCACGGTGAAATCGCGGCGAGCGAGATCATCACCGATCGTTCCAACTTCGACTGCGGGCTTGCGCGAATCTTTGGCGTAGCTTTCCTTCCTCGCGCCGACGAACTCCAGTTTCCATTCATCAAGCTGCACCATCGCCGTGCCAAATTTCTCAAATACGACGAGGTTGGTGCCTCCAAGTTCACGCGCCACACGTTCGCCGAAGCTCACCCCCTGCCCGACCACAACAATGTCGATGTCCCGGACCTGCTTCCCCAGCAGGAGATCGCGCACGAAGCCGCCGACAACGAATGCCTGGACTAAAGCGCCGTCTGCAATGTCACCGATGCGCCGCAGGAGCGGTTCCTGTATGTCAAGATGATCCAGCATGAGATGACTGATAGTACTTTCTAACTTTGCGCCAGGAGACGCGCCGTGCTCTGAGAAATGATGGAAAGGATTTCCCGTGCCACTTCGAGGGCCTGCAGCCCGTCCTGCCCTGTCACCGGCGGTTCGGTCCCATCCATCACGGACTTCAGAAAGAGTTCCAGTTCATATTTCAACGCATTCACTTCCTTGACTTCCGGCTGCTCGTACACGATGAGACGCTTCTTCTGTCCCAGATCAATTTTGCCCAGCATCATGGTTGGTTTGACGTTGGGATCCCCTTCATCGACGAGTCGAAAGACTTCTGCAAGGCCCTGGGAGAAATCAATGGAGATGTATGCGTCATTCTGGAAGAGCCTCATCTTGCGCATTTTGTTCTGCGAGATGCGGCTCGCAGTGACATTGGCCACACACCCATTTTCAAATTGAAGCCGCGCGTTTGCAATATCCTCGCTTCCCGACACCACTGCCACTCCGTTTGCATCCATCCGCACGACGCGGGACTTCACGAGGCTCAGGATCAGATCGATATCGTGGATCATGAGATCCAGAACGACGGCGACTTCAGACCCGCGTGGATTGAACTGGGCGAGCCGGTGTGATTCTATGAACAACGGACGGATCTTGTATTGTTCCAGCGCGAGGATAGCCGGATTGAAGCGTTCGATGTGCCCTACTTGGAGAGCGAGTTTCTTCGCCCCCGCAAGCGCCACAAGCTCTTTGGCCTGGTCGATCGTCTCTGTAATCGGCTTTTCGATGAACGTGTGGATACCCCGCTGCAGCGACTGCATTGCCACTTCGTAGTGGGCGGTTGTGGTTGTGGCAATGTTGACAGCCTGCACCTGCTCCAGGAGCTTTCCGAGATCAGAGTACGCTTTCGTGCCGTGTTCTGCCGCAACGCGCTCTGCTTTCGCGAAGTCAGCATCATACACACCGACAAGGTCGGCGGTGGAAATCTGAGAGTACATTTTCGCATGGAGGTTGCCGAGATGGCCCGTCCCCACGACTCCGACTTTGATTTTTTCCATAGGTTGGTATCCCTCAGAAGGCATTAGTCTGATGTTGGTTGATTCCCGCCGGGGCTCGACCGTTGGATGAATCCTATGATGCGGTCGAATCCGCCGTAGCGGCTGTCGCGATAGTACACAAGGGCTGAGTACAGGTTGATCGTCCTCCAATCGTTTCCTTCGAGACTGATCCAATCATTGGGGCCAACCACGTATTGATAGTCGTATGCACCACGCCGGATTGTCGTCTGCCAGATGTAGCGGCCTGTCTCGACGTCATAGACCATGAGACAATCCGGTGACAGTCTCCAGCCGTTGAAATCCCCGACAACGTAGACGGACTCGAACTGGCGGGTCTCCGACGCGAGCTCAAACCGAAACGGGACGTAGTCTGCATAGCGCGATCCCTGGGTGAGCGTTGACGTACCGTGACTGTCGCCTTTGGCCGGAAGCTGAAACCGGCTGACGTCGGCGCCGCGCCGGGCACGGAGCTGGGATCCTTCCGGATATTCATCCACGTTCCTCACATCGATGCGACGATAACTGGTGCCTGGCGTGACATTATCCACGATAAATTTCATTTTCGATGTGCCAAATCCGTCGATGAACGTGTTCGGGCTGCTGTCGTCAGCATCGATTCGCCACGGCGTGTAGAGCTGGCGATTTCTGTACAGGTCGACCGTCCTGAAGTTGATCGGAAACAGTATCTCGCTCTGATCGTCCGCGCGGGGGGGAATGACGAACGCGATCTCGATCCTGTTGACCTGGTTGTACGGGTTAATCTCAGAAGGAAGCGACCGATTGGTCACCTTCATCGAGGGAGCGATAACTCCCTCCGTGACGAAAAACCTGCCGCGTGCGAGGACGTTGACCCATTCTCTGTCGGTAATCTCGAAAATGTAATTCCCCGATTGTGTGAAGCGGTCAAGGCCCGAGATCCCCGGTATGCTCACCACGTAGTGGAACCGATAGAACTGCGTCCCGGCCGGGGCCGGCTCATAGCGGAGAGCCTCTTTCGACTTGTTTTGCATGTTGTCGTTGATGAAGTTGTTCTGCGTGACATTCCAGTCGCGGTCGCAATGCAGCACACGGAGGCGGACGTCGGGGGCCGATTCTTCCACGACATCGAACTCGATGGTAATCGGACGGGACTGCATGCCCGCGACAGGAAGACCTGCCTGATCCGATCCATAGACTCGGAGTCCTTTGACGCGTTCCGAGAGAATTTCCTGCGCCCCCAATGCGGGAGCAAGAAGGAACAACGAACAGAGAATTCGCTTCCTCATTTCATTACCTTGTAGAGTGTGAAGTACTCCCAATCGGGCTTCGCCAATCCGAAGCCGGAAAACGGTCTCGTCATCACCGACATGAGACTATCCGAGGCGAGCCGATCCGGAACAGGCGAACGATCGACAACAAAGTCGGGATGCACTGCCGGTTGATAGCGACGGCCTTTCATCGCGCCATCGTAGTCCATGCCATCAAATGCCCGCATCACATCGGGCGACACAAGCCCCTGCGTATCATAGATAGTGCGTTCGGATATGTATCCCAGCACTCCGATGTGCGGTGTGAGCACGGACGAGCCCGCCGGAGTATTGGAGCGCAACCAGTATGCGATCGGCTTGAGGCACTCCTCCGAGCCAAGTTCAAACATTGCCATATGCGGGACGATCCATTTTCTGTACACAAACTGGTTCTGTGCCAGAGAAACCGCCGCAACGACAAGAAGTATAAACAGTCCCCGACGCGCCGGGACAACCGAAGCAATCTCAAGTCGCTTGATCCCCCACACACCATAGATCACGACAACCGGGAGAATCAGAAGCAGGTACCTCGAAACAACCTGAATATTCATTACCGCATAGGCCACTGGCAGCAGAAGCAGCCAGAGAAGCGGGAATCCATCTTCCTTGAGAGCCCGCCACCCGGATTTTCTGACGGCAATGACGATTCCTGCTACGAGAAACATGGACAGCACGAGCTGCGTTGCCCCGATAATCGTGAGATCTACCACGATGGACCGCCACAGCCGCCACACCGAAAAGGCTTCCGCTGAGTGAGCATGAAACGGATTTGGAACAATCGAGCCAAACTGAACATATGCGTACAGCAACCATGACCCCGCAACGACGCAGAAAATGAGCGAGGAGCCCAGGAGACTCCTCGCGACCGTCGCACGTTCCTTCGTGTTCAATGCACAGTCAACCAGTACGGCAATAAACAACAACGCGCCCTCGGGCCGCACAAGTGTCAGGAGGCCGGCAACAAGCGCGGAGGTCAGGTACTCCTTTTTGTAGGCGTACCAGAGAGTCAGCATGACAAGAAGCAGTGCAAGCGAAGTCTCAACGCCGGAGCCCGACCAGCGCAGGAACCACGCATCAAACGAGAACATCAACGCCGCGGCCAACGCATAGATGCGATCACGGATGAGTACAAATGCAAAGGCCATGACGCCAATGATCGAGAAACTCGCGAAAACGATGTCCAGCGTTTTCGCAACGAAATACGGATCGAGACTGAGCTTCGTGCCGGCTGCAATCAGGAGGGCCCACAGCGGGCTCGCGACGCCGTAGCTCAGCGTCCCCGCGTTAAACGAAAACCCCTCTCCCCGGGCAATGTTCCTTCCGTACTGCAAATAGATGTACGTTTCGTCCGGCGTATAACGAAAGTGGAGGCTCGTTGTCACGAAAAAGACCAAGACAATAGCGCCGATTCCGTATTGAAGCACGAGGCGCCACATCAACCACTGGCGTTTCAGTTGCCGTTCCTGATCCTCAGCCAAACTGCCCCCTCAACCATTCCGCGAATTCTTTTACATCGTGGAAAACGTAGTCCGTTTTCATCTGGAGAACCTTCTCTTTGCCGTAGGAATCCCAGAGCACGGCAGCGATTCTTACACCTGCTTCGTGCGACGCCCTGACGTCGGGCACTGCGTCACCGACCATCAGCACTTCGTCCGGCTGAAGTCTAAAGTGGTGCATTATTTTCCGGATACCGTCTGCCGAAGGTTTGTGGTTCACGACGTCGCTTCCGGTCACCACATAGTCGAAGTACGGGGTCAATCCGAACTTGTCCATTGTAATCGTCGTCGTATCGATCCCTTTTCCAGTAAAGAGAGCGACATGGACATTTCTTGTTTTCAAATCAGCGACTACGTCCTTGATTCCGGGATAGAGCCGGGCCAGCGTATTGTGGTTCGCGCTGTAGAATTCAAGGTATTCCTTCATGGCCTGCCGGATGTTTTCGTGCCCCACGATGTTCACGAGAGCCCCTTCTTCAGGAGGTCCAAACATCGCCGTGATTTCCGGCTCGGAGTATTTCTTCCCTTGATACTTCATCGCCATATAATTGAATGAATCGAAGATCAGGCGATTCGTCTGAGTCAGAGTACCATCCATGTCAAAAATAACGCACTTCAACCTGGCCATGCAGTCCTTTGCTTCAAATACCGCTCTTGCGTTGTCACACACAACGATGCTGATGCAATGCCTGGGCATCGTGAAACCGCACGAGGCGCCATGTTCGACTCTGCACAACCGCGCTGCGGAGTGATTGACGCCTCGCATTGCTCACGTTGTGATACTCCTTCAGAGGCTATCCGGATAGTGCTCCCAACAGAGAGCGGAACACCGGAAAGTCGTGGATACCGCACGACACGAGAATCTCGAGTATGTCGAAATGGCATTCCCGCCTCGCGGTTCGTTATGCTCTGTAAAATCAAATATACCAATCCTTTGTCTGTCTTGCAATCAGGATGCAAGGCCAGCAGCGCGACGCGTTCCCTCCATGCATACGCTTGCATTGAGGCTGACGCCTCCCGCACTCAATTGCTTCTCGTTCCAATTCTCTCTACTTTGGTGATGTGAAAAAACAAATTATACTCAGGAAGAACGAAGAGCACCGGATTCTTGCCGGACACCAGTGGGTTTTCAGCAATGAGGTCAAGATTATTCATGGAAACCCCGAAGCCGGTGATGTTGTGGATCTGCTCCGCTCTGACGAGAAATTTCTCGGTGTAGGATTTTACAATCCTCACTCTCTTATCGCGTTCAGGCTGTTGAGCCGCGAGCAGGAGCCCGTGACGTTCGAGTTCTTCGAGCAGCGGATCACGAGAGCGCTCCATCTGCGCAAACGGCTCTACCCGGATGCCGAATCGTTCCGGTTAGTCCACGGCGAGGCCGATTTCCTTCCCGGCCTGGTTATCGATAAATACAATGAGTATCTCTCCCTCCAAACCCTGTCCGTTGGTATGGACCGGCGCATGTCGCTGCTCTGTGAGGTACTCGAATCGATATTCCATCCCAAGGCAATCATCGAGCGCAACGAATCTCCTCTACGCGCCCTCGAGCAGCTTCCGCTGAAGAAGGACGTCGTCCGCGGCACAATCGGGCAGACGATCATTTCAGAGAACGGCGTCAAGTTCAAGGTCGATCTTCTTGAAGGGCAGAAAACGGGGTTTTTCCTCGACCAGCGGGAAAACCGGCTGGCTGTGCAGCGATATGTCAAGAACGCGTCCGTCCTGGACTGCTTCTGCAATGAAGGCGGGTTCGCCCTCTATGCGGCGCTCGGAGGAGCGGCACGCGTGCACGCTCTGGACAGTTCCGAAACCGCGATAGCGAATGCCAAGGTGAACGCGACGATCAACGAGGTTCAGCAAGTGCAATTCGAGAACGCTGACGTCTTCGACCGGCTGCCGAAGCTCTTTGAGGAAGGGGAACGATTTGACGTTGTCATACTGGATCCCCCCTCCTTCAGCAGGAACAAGAAAACAGTTGCGACGGCACTCAAGGGCTACAAGGAGATTAACGCCGGAGCCCTGAAGCTGATCAACCCAGGCGGGATACTGGTGACCGCTTCCTGCTCGCATCACGTCACTGCCGAGTCGTTCATTGAGTCAATTGAGGCCGGAGCGAGAATCGCCCATCGTTCGCTCCAGATGCTTGAATGGAGAGGAGCGGCTTCGGATCACCCGACGCTTCCGGCAATGCCCGAAACTGCATACCTTAAGTTCGGCGTTTTCGCCGTCCTGTAACGATCGCTTCTGGTCGAGTGCGGAACTATAATTCTCTACGCATCGTTTTGATGAAAGAACACGGGAGATGAAAACGATGAAACGCAGTTCTGTTCTGCTGGCCGCCCTGATACTTGCGGCGATGGTGCCATCAATTTCTTTGGCACAAGAATACCCGCGGCGCGATTCCACGATGGTCTTCACCCCCTCCAATCCCAACCTGATCCAGAAGACCTCTTATGAGCCGTTCCACAATGCCTGGGGGGTGGATATCCTCCTGTCGAACAACGGTTTTGGAGCCGGAGGGTTTTACCGGCATGAGTTTACCGACGTGCTGTCCGGTTTCGCACAGATTGCTATCTCGGATGTCAAAGACGACGGGGAGGTTGAGTACATCAATCCCTACACCGGTCAGTCTTATACTCCTTACAAAATCAATCGCCTTCTTCTGATTCCGGTCACATTCGGGATGCAGTACCGCCTGTTCAAGGACGAGATCGTGGACAACTTCCGCCCGTACCTCAGCGCAGGGTTTGGTCCATCGATGATTTTTGTCGCTCCGTATTCTAATCCTGAGACGTTGATCGGCCCGGATGGCAGCAGACTCACGTACTACAACCAGATAGACTTTTTCGCGAGTCTCAAGAAGGGACAGTTCAGGTATGCGGTCAGCGGCTACATCGGGGCCGGGGCGTACTTTGGTCTCGACAAGGGAACGTTGTCAGGGATCAGCATTCGTTACTATTTTGTGCCGTACGCGCCGGGAATCGAAAGTTTGCAGGGGACGTTGATTAAACGCTTCGGCGGATTCTTCATCACGTTGAATTTTGGCTCACTCTACTAGTCTGTCGTATGAGCAAGGACAGAAAAAGCGCACCGCGGTGCGCTTTTTTTTGTGCCGCCAAGTTGCGCTGGGGCATAAAGCACTGAAGCACTTCACAATCCGCAGAGCCTCCCCTGTGCTCTACAGATCGTCGAAGTGCTTCAGAATTTCAGTCTTACGATAAGAGATTCGCTGACAGAACGGTGTGACACGAGTCACCTGCACACCTGGAGCTGGAGGCTTCCTATCGAGATGAAATCAGGGACAGGAAACCTTCAGAGCAAAATCAATTTCGTTCTACGCTCTAAGATGCTCTTTGAGATACCTTCCGGTATGAGAAGCGGCGACCTTCGCCAGTTCTTCCGGCGTCCCTGTTGCGACAATCTGCCCCCCTCCGTCTCCCCCTTCAGGCCCCAGATCTATGATGAAATCTGCACACTTGATGACATCCATGTTATGTTCGATGACGACAAGCGAATGCCCGGCCTCAACGAGCGCATTGAAGCACTTCAGCAGTTTGGCGATGTCATCAAAATGAAGCCCGGTCGTCGGCTCGTCGAAAATGAACAACGCCCGCCCTTCCGAGCTGGATGCCGTAAGATGGTTTGCCAGCTTGATCCGCTGTGCCTCTCCTCCTGAAAGCGTCGTTGCAGGCTGGCCCAAACGAACGTACCCGAGTCCGACATCATCGAGCACTTTAAGCCGGTTTGCAACCCTTCGTCCGTCGGGATGCTGAGAGAAGAACTCGATCGCTTCCGTGATCGTCATACGGAGCAGGTCATCGACGTTTTTCCCGTGATAGCGGACCTCGAGTACCTCCTGCTTGAACCTTCTCCCTTTGCACGACTCGCACGTCAGATAGAGATCGGCCAGGAACTGCATTTCGATCTTCTGGAACCCATCTCCCTCGCACACATCGCATCTGCCCCCCGGCACGTTGAACGAAAAGTGGCCCGGCATATAACCGCGAATCCTGGAAGCCTGGGTGTGAGCCAGGAGGTCCCGAATGAGGTCAAAGATTTTGAGATACGTTACCGGATTTGACCGGGGTGAACGACCGATGGGGGATTGATCCACGAGTTCGACGCGCTCGACGTGATCGGCTCCCGCGATCGATCCGAATCTCCCAACGCTTCCCTCGAACCCTCCCTTCATCTTCTGAATTCCCGCGTAGAGAATCTCGTGCACCAGAGTGCTCTTGCCCGAGCCGCTCACACCGGTGACGCACACGAACATGCCAAGCGGGATGCGAACATCGATTCCCTTGAGATTGTGTTCGGCAGCTCCTTTGATCAGGATCGACTGTTCCATGTCGCGACGACGCTTGCGCGGAGTCTGGATGCGGAGTTTCCCGTTCAGATACTGGGCAGTAAGAGATGTGGGATGCTTCAACATTTCATCAACGGTACAGCAGCAGATGACCTCTCCGCCGTGCTCGCCGGCCTTCGGCCCCATGTCGACAACGATGTCCGCCGAGCGGATCATTTCCTCGTCGTGTTCGACGACAAGCACACTATTGCCGACATCCCTGAGCGATTTGAGGATTGTAATCAGCCTGTGATTGTCGCGCGGATGCAGCCCGATGCTCGGCTCATCGAGGACATAGAGCGACCCGACCAGGGATGAGCCAAGAGACGTCGCAAGATTGATGCGCTGCGATTCGCCGCCGGAAAGGGTCATGGTGAGTCGGTCGAGCGTCAGGTATGCGATACCGACATCGTTGAGGAACTTGAGCCGCTTCCTGATCTCCTCGAGGATTCTCTTCGCGACTTCCAGTTCAAACCTGGTAAGCTTGATGCGGAGGAAGAACTCGTTCGCATCAGCGATATTCATCCTGACGACGTCATGGATCGTGACTCCCGCTACCTTGATGTTCAATGCGTCGCTCCGCAAGCGGGCGCCGTTGCATTCATCACATGTCGTGTATCCGCGGTACCTGCTCAGCAAGACCCGATAGTGTATCTTGTAGGACTTGCGCTCGATGAACTTGAAGAACTTATGCAATCCCTCGAACCTGCCGAACCCATTGAGAATGATGTCGAGCTGCTTGGGAGTCAGCTGTTTGAACGGGACGTCCACGGGAATCCCCGCCTCGCGCGAAACGCTGAGGAGGTCCTTGAGATTCACGCGCCACTTCGGAGAGTTCCACGGATGGATCGCTCCCTGCCGGATGGTCTTGTTCGGGTCCGGCACGACGAGATCCATGTCGATTCCCATGGAACGCCCGAACCCCTGGCACTTGGGGCACGCCCCCACCGGATTGTTGAACGAGAACATGCGCGGATCAGGATCTTCGTACCGGATTCCATCATTCTGACATTCGTAGTGCTGCGAGAACCTCAGAAGCTCTTTCGAATCTAGAAGATACGCGTGCGCGTAACCATCCCCCTCCGTGAACGCAGTCCCGACGGAGTCCGCAAGCCGCTTCTCGCTCTCTTCGTCACTCTTCCGAACCACGAGTCGGTCGACGAGCACCAGGATCCCCTTCTTGCTCTTTGCCTTGAACTCCGTCTCGTTCAAGTCGACAAGCTCTCCGTTGACGACGATTCTGAAGAACCCCCGTTTCTTCAGCGCCTCGAGCTCCTCTTTGAGCGGGTGCCCCTCGTGATCGTGCAGCGGGAAGGTGACGTATGCTTTCGTACCGTCCGGTTCGAGTTGCAACCGGTCGACCACTGATGAGACAGTGTCGCGCTTCACCAATTCACCGCATTCCCGGCAATACGTCTGCCCGATGCGGCCGAAGAGCAGGCGGAGATAATCGTAGATCTCCGTCGACGTGGCAACCGTGGATCGCGGATTCCGTGTCGAAGTCTTTTGTTCGATGGCGATGGAGGGACTGATGCCCTGAATCAGGTCGACGTCAGGCTTGTCCATGCGTTCGAGGAACTGCCTGGCATAGGATGAGAGGCTCTCCACGTACCGTCGCTGCCCTTCGGCGTAGATCGTGTCGAATGCGAGGCTCGATTTGCCGGAGCCGCTGACACCCGTCATAACCACCAGCTTGTTGCGGGGGAACTCGAGGCT
Organism: Ignavibacteriales bacterium; assembly: GCA_026390595.1. Taxonomy (NCBI): domain Bacteria; kingdom Pseudomonadati; phylum Ignavibacteriota; class Ignavibacteria; order Ignavibacteriales; species Ignavibacteriales bacterium. The sequence continues at coordinate 138,520 of JAPLFQ010000015.1, read as the reverse complement.
CACGTTCTTCAGGTTGTGAACCCGCGCTCCCCGGATAATGATGGAAGTGAGGCGCCCCCGCTTGGCCGCTTCAGGCACGGCTGCTGCCTCGGCTCCAGCGGAAACAGTGGCTGCGGGGACCTTCGACGCTATGATTGGCTTCTTCTTAGGCAATTCGTCCGATGCGTTTTGAGTTTGGAGTTTGAAGTTCAAAGTTGAGTTGAGTCAAGTCTATTCCCTGCGAACTTCTCTCGGTTTACTGTTCACCATTTCCATTCACTTTGCCCACCCATTCCGAAATGAATTTCGGTCTACAATATCAATTCTGGCTCCTGAATTTTGCCTTCTGTATTCCTGTTTTTCCGATTCATTCAACTTACTCGTCCATAACGGCAAAATCAATTCGAAAATTCCCGATTCAGTTGCATCTTCCCCGCGGGTGCGTCTCCTCTCGATATGCTTGCCTTTGTCCATCGAGGTGCATACATTAGCGACACACTCCTTACTCGCCCAGTGCGTTCTCCGATTCTCATATCGCTCGTCATTCTCCTTGCGAACTGCGATTGGGCATACGCTCAGCACGATACCGTTCAGGTTCCGACGGTCTACAGAGTGATCCTGAAGGATCGCTCGGAAATCATCGGGACGATTCAATCGTCAGACTCGAGCAAGATCGGTTTCATGTCCGTTTCCATGGTCACCATGGAAATCCCGCGGACTCAGATCAAGTCTCTGGAGAAACTCTCCGGGACAATCGTGCAGGGCGAATTCATGCAATCTGACCCTAACTACACACGCCTTTTCTTCGCGCCGACGGGCCGTCCTCTGAAGAACGCGCAGGGGTATTTCTCGACCTACGAACTGTTTCTCCCGTTCGTGGCAGTGGGGATCGGCGACGCCGTGACTCTCGCGGGGGGCATGTCGATCGTCCCCGGAGCCGAGAGTCAGATATATTACCTGGCCCCGAAAATCACACCAGTTCATCTGAACAACATCGACATCTCGGCCGGACTTCTGTACATCAATGGTACAGCCGCCAGCTCCTCCGGAGTCGGGATCGTCTACGGGGTAGGAACGTATGGTACCAACGACCGCGCTCTGACAGTAGGACTCGGGTGGGGATTTTCATCCGGCGAAATGGCGAACAAACCCATCCTGCTCATCGGCGGGGAGTACAGGATTGCACGCAGTGTCAAGTTCATCACAGAAAACTGGATCCCGCCCGGCACCGACCTCGTGATATGGTCGTTCGGACTGCGCTTTTTCGGTGAACGGCTCGCCGCCGATCTTGGTCTCATCCGCCCGTCCAAATTCACATCCGACGGATTTCCTTTCATCCCCTGGGTAGGGTTCGCGTACAATTTCGGCGTACAGTAACTCCATTCTCTCGACCCTGGGTTTCAGAATTCCCGTACGAACGTAGTATTCAACGCACCGCTGACATGCCCGAACTTCCCGATCTCACCATTTACATAGAGAGCCTGCAGTCACGGATTGCGGGTGAGCGTATTGAGAACGTACGTCTCGGCAACCCTTTTATTCTTCGCACGTTCGATCCTCCGATCAGCAGCGCGATCGGGAAGACGCTGAACAACGTGTCGCGAATCGGAAAGCGCGTCGTGTTCGAACTTCAGGACGATTTGTTCATCATCATCCACCTGATGATTGCTGGTCGATTTCACTGGAAGAAGCCGAAGGCCAAAATCGGGGGAAGAATTGTTCATGCCGGATTCGATTTCTCAGCGGGGACGCTTCTCCTCACTGAAGCGAGCTCGAAGAAGAGAGCGTCCATCCACCTGGTACGAGGCCGCGGGGAGCTTTCGCAGTTCGGTCGGGGCGGATTTGAGGTTCTGGACTCGAGCCTCGGTTCCTTCCGGGAAACACTTGTCCGGGAGAACCGAACATTGAAACGCGCCCTGACGGACCCCAGGCTGTTCAGCGCCATCGGAAACGCGTACTCGGATGAGATCCTTCACCGCGCGAAGCTCTCTCCTTTGAAACTGACGCGTAAATTGGATGACGAAGAGATTGCGGGGCTTCATCGATCAACCGTCGACGTGATGAAGGAATGGATTGAGCGGCTCCGCAACAAAACAGGAGCGGGATTTCCGGAAAAAGTGACCGCATTTCACGACGAGATGGCTGTGCACGGAAAGTTCGGACAGCTCTGCCCTGTCTGCGGATCGAAGGTACAGAGAATTGTGTATGCCGAGAACGAATGCAACTACTGTCCGCGGTGCCAAACCGGCGGGAGGATGCTCTCGGACCGCTCGCTCGCGAGGCTGTTACACGATGATTGGCCGAAGACGATTGATGAGTTGGAGGGAGGAGAAAAAGAGTCAAACCGCCAAGGCCGCCAAGAATCAGCAAGAGAAAGCCACCTTGGATAGGAGTCAGAGGGCATCAAGATTTCCGCAGATTGCGAATCCGGACCATCGCTATCTTCAACGTGCCTCTTTCAATCAAGGCTGTTCTTCGACAGTTGAACTGTCGAAGAAGGCCCACGTCCGACAGTTAAACTGTCGGACAACAACTGGGGTGGCGATCCCTGAATCAGGGGCAGCACACTGAACACACGGATATTACAGGGATCCCACAGATCGATCAATCTGTGAGTATCTTGTGCTTCGTCTCTGTCATCAGTGTGCGCTTTTCTAAAAGGCAATCGTCACGCGTGCAGTCGGTACGAATTCGACGAAATCGTACGACCGGACCGTTGGTTGGAGGTGAGCTTCAACTGTGAGCTGGTGATTGAATTGCGACGCACTCCATGCCGCATCGATTGCGGAGAGCAGATGGTTGATCACCAGAAGAACAGAACCGGTGGTGGCGATATTATAGAAATCGTTTGCCTTTCCGCGCATCTTTGAGTAATCCAGAAACCGCGCCGACACATCGCTGCTGAGAATTCGTTCCGGCGTCATCACCCCTGCGTCATCCCATCCTGCGGCAAATTGCGGATACTTGCCTATCAGTTCGAAGTACTGCTGCTCAGGCCTGTGCGGCAGCTGATGAGTGAATCCGTTGCCGGCTCTCTGAGCGATCGCATTCTCCACAGCGTTGATCTTCGCCCAATCCACACGCTCCCACGGCGGACGGTTCTCCGTGCCGGGGATGAGATATCCGGCGAATGCTGGCACATCCGGGTTCAATTTCGTGACATTGTCCTGTATCCACTGAGCGTAGCGCACGACGGACCAATGGTCGTCAGCGAAATTCTGGAAGAGATCCGTTTGGGTGTTCCCCTTCGAATAGTACGAAGCGTAGAACACCCAGAGCCCGGCTTCTGCGAGCAGAAAACCTCCTGCCCGCCAGTAGCTCTTGGTATAGAATTCGCCGGCTCCCGGTATCAGCAACGACATGCCGCCGGCCAACAAAGAAGACTTCCTCCCCGGATGGTTTTCGGTCACACGCAGGGCAGAGGAATCCAGAGCGGCCAAGCTCTCAAAGTGTGAGATGAGATCCGCCCGAGCGTTGCCCGTGAACGAGATCGTGCCATGTTTTCCCGCGTCAGGAGCTCTCATCATCTGGCAGACGCTCGCCGTCGCACAAACCATGAGGCTCACCACAATCGCCGCCACCCTGCTTCCCATCTGCTTACCTCGCTCTCGTTGATAATGAGTGAAGCGAATTACTGATTGTATTCATTTCAAAATCAAAGAGAATTCCGAGATAGAACCGCCATTCCTTCCCGTATGTGACTTCCTGGCTGTTGAAAGTGCGGCTGAAACGATCGAGACCGTACGCTCCCGAAAAGAAAATGCGCGTCGGGTACTGGTAGAAAGAGAATGCTTCCAGACGAAGCTCAAAGCCGGCATCCCGCTTCCAATCGCTCAACGCTGGTGCGGCACCTGTCCACGCATCTCCAAAGTCGGCAAAAACCGATCCGTAGAGCTTCGTAAAATAGAACTGGAGAAACCGGATGTTGATCGCGGTCCAGATCGGGAATCTGTATGCAGCTCCTATGACGGCGATATCATTTCCACCGAGAGCATAGAACGGATATCCGCGCATCCCGATGAAACCCCCCGCGTACGAATCGAAGAAATCGTCCACACGCTTCCCGAGTGTGCTCGCTCCGTGGATCGAAAGCGAAAGCGTGGTTTTCGGCATCGGAAGCTTCAGGTGCTCGTTCCAGAGAATTTCCATCCGATGGAAGCTCGGCTTCGTGTACTCCGGCACGAGGACGCCATTCTCAATGTTGTACACGCCTTCCGGATTGAACTTGTCAAACTCGTAGTTGTATCGGAGCGTGATCGTTCTTCCAACCGGATTGATGTCCTTATCGACCGACGGGACGATTCCGTTATGGGTCAATTGCGCGGACACCATGTTTCCGATAAGGTAGAGGTTCAGAAATCCCTGCGAGAGGCCCGATCCGGGCACGAGAAACGAACCGATGTCGGCATTGTAGCGGCTGAGCGAGTAGCCGACTTTGAGCTGCGTTGCATCGTCAAAGATCTTGTGCTTTAGACTTACGTCAAATTCAAACAAGTTGTACGTGACATCGGTTGAGACGGTGTACTCGCGATCCGTGAAGATCGAGAACGAAACATCGGTTTTGCGCGAGATGTTGTACACCTCGAGCGCGAGCGTGGGCGAAAGCCCCAAACCATACAGAAGCGGGATGGCACCCCGGTATTCGAAAATTCCGAAAATATCTCTCTCCCACCGCTTGTTGATCACCGCTCCGCCGAACAACGAAAGCCTGTCCAACACGTCGCTCGACGTGAAATAGAAACCGGGACGAATGACATCGATCCCTTTGTTCCGCGGGTTGTAGTTGTCGACACGGACAATCGGAATAATCGAGATACTCGAATACGTATTGCGATACGGCTTTGGAGATCCGACATTGCCAAGCGTCGTATCGCTCCCGGGCGGCGCCGCGCTTCCGCCAGCGGCATTCGTTGCCACGGACGCAATTGAGCCGTCCACACGGTCATATTTCCTCAGAATCCAATCAGGCGTTTGCAGCTTCGCGGCCAGCACGAGGGGTTTCGTCTGAGGCACGTACGCGATCTTGTATCCGCCGGCGGTGTATGAAGCAAACGCGAGGTCACCTTCAGCATTGACGGTCGGGAGGAACGCTCCTCCAAGGACATTGGTGAGTTGATGCCTGGAGCCAGCCGCAAGGTTCAGTCGGAAGACATTGAATATCCCCCCTTCCGCCGCGGAGTAGAGAATCGACAAACCATCGCACGAAAACACCGGATTGCGCGCATCAACTCCCTGCACAAGTATCCTGAAATCCGATCCGTCTTCATTGATTACCGCCACGGACTGCTTGTCGTCAGCGGAGTATCCGAAGGCAATGACTTTCCCATCCGGAGACCACTCGGGAGTATAGACTTGTTCGCCTTGAGTGAATTTCGTCACCTGCCGTACGTTTTTTCCGTCAGCATCGCAGATCCCGACATTGACCGTCCCGTCGCTGCCATACGCGAAGACCAGCTTCGTCCCGTCAGGAGAGAGTTTTGGGTTCCATCCTCTGAGTCCCCGAGTAAGCCGTTCCTCGTCACCGGTCGTCAGATCGTACCGGTAGAGGTCGAACAGCTTCGCCCAGAAGCCGTTCTTCCGGCTGGTCTTCGAATAGTACAAATACCTGCCATCAGGGGAGAACGAAAGCGTGGACCGCGCCTGAACATCGAGCGTCCGGGTCGTCTTTGTCTGAATGTCGTAGATGCAGACGACGCTGAGCCCAAAGTAATCTTTCCCTTTGTTCGAAACGTAGGCGATCTTTTTTCCGTCAGGAGTGAATGCAGGATAGAAATTGCCGAATCCCTCTTTCTCAATCAGCTCCCCCTCCGTTCGTTCTGCCGCGATCGTTGTTCCGACCGACAGATACTGAGCGGTCTTCGCCCTCTTCCATTCTTCATAGAGCTCTTCCCCCGAGATCCCGAGGACGTCGGCAATGGCGCCGTCAATGGTCACCCGCGGCAAACGACTCAGCGCACGTGAAATGGCAACAAGTTTCTCTGCCCCGTAGTGCTCGGCGATGTAGGAAACAATTGAGAATCCCGCGTTGTAGGAGGATTCATTCCCAAGGCTGTTCTTGCCGAAGACCGCCATCTCCTCCCACGTCAGCGGTTTCCCCTCGAGCATATACATCCTCAGGATCATGTCCCGATGGGCGTCCCAATAGTCATATGTCAAGGTTGGGTGATTGTATTGAGCGACCCCTTCGGCAAACCACGTCGGGACAACAAAGGCGGAGAGAGGATACGAGACGATGGTATTCGGATACCCGTACAGCACATCCGTCCGGCGTTCAGCTTCATATCCCAGCCACTGGAAGTACACTGCCGGAATTGTCCGGCCAAGTTTCATCGCGGTCTGGATCTGGACGATGTGCGTGAACTCATGAGAGACGACGTCTTTCAGCCAGCTATGAGATCCCCGGAGTTCAAAGTCGAGCGCGGGGGCCCAGAGCTCGATCTTGTTATCATAGAAATACGCGGCACCGTTCGAGTAGTCATCGTGATCCCTGATGACGAGGCTCACCTTGCTATCGGGTTCGTGCTGGTAGAGCCGGGTGATGGGACCATACACATCTTCCGCTATCGCGGCGATCTCCCGTGCGGTACGTTCCGCCCCGGTGTGGAAATGAGTGAGAAAGTGAGGCGTTTCGATAGTCTGCCAGTTCAGATCGGGACGCGGAAAATCATCGTCCTGAGAAAAGAGAAAGCTCGGAGAGACGACCAGCAAGAAGAAGAGTATCAGGAGTTGTTTCGCTTTGAACATTCAAATCCGGTAGTCAAATCGGGTGAGTTGATTCTGAGTTAGGCTGACCGACGCCGAGCGATGGACGGGCAGATAGAATTCGAGAATAGGGTATGACGAAACCCTGTAGTTGCCTATGAACTTTGCCGAATCGCCCGAATAGATTGGAGCGGGAGAGAAACCGATCGGGAGGGATTCGTTCGGGATCGCATAGTGGCCGAGAGAATCGGTTACCGCCGTGACCGCTCCGTTGATGACTTGCGTATATGCGCCTTTCGTCACTCCGTCCATGCTAAAGCGGACCGTATAGATCCCGGTCGGTAACAACGCTCCGGCGGAATCGCGCAGGTCGAACTCGAAGCCAAGAATACCGGGATTCGCTCGGCCTTGGAACAATACGCGGCGTACCCTGTTCTGTTGATCAAGCACCACAACGCGCGCCACCTTCGTCGGGTCATCGACGTTGAACTGGCGAACAGGAGGAATATTGTCGACGAACTCGAGGCTGTACCAGAGAGCGATCTTCAGCCCCTTGACAGGAATGCCGAGTTTGTCGGTGACATACCCCTCGATCCGATAGCCATCGATAGACTGATCGACTTGCGCCATGAACGGCAATTCGCGCTCGCACCCCGTGACGCTTGCCAGCGCAACAAGGCAGATCAGCTTCGCCGCAGAAGCTTTCAAGAATTCCATCCTCACTTGACGATTGCGATCTTGATGACTGCCACTTCGCTGAAGCTCGCCCCCTTTGCCTCAATCCGGGCGAGATAGACGCCGCTCTGCACGTTCGAGACATCCCATACTACCTCACCGTCCATTCCTCCCCGGGAAGTCGCATTGAGTTCTGCAACCTTCGCTCCGGCGAGATCAAGGATCTGGATGGAGATTGATGCATCTTCCGAGGTGTAGTACCTGATCTGGGTCGTTGATCCGGACACAGGATTCGGCCAGTTATAGACACGCGATCGAGGAAGGAATTCCGATGAATACGACTTCGGTGCATCGGCTGAAGCGTCGTAATTCGAATGCCGGGAATTCATCAGGTACTGCGTCCATCCAGAGATCAAATAGGGCGCGTATCCGGTAGTCAATTCGATCGCTCTCATACCCGATGCGCTCCCTGAGGTAGAAGCACTCGTTTCAGCTGGTCGCTGAATCGGTTCAGACGATGGCATGGTGGGCACCCCAACTATCCCTATGGTGCCCTTCGAGCCATTCCAGAAGGCAGCGATCGCGGGTTGTCCGCTGGAGGTCAGTTGAATGGGGAAACCAGCTATGATGCGGCCGGCCTGATCGTATACAGCGAGTTCACCGTTGGTCATGCAAAGTGCGATCTCCTGTGATCCATCCCCGTTGAGATCTCCGATGATGGGATCTCCAGCGTATGAGACCCCGTCGTGCAGGACAACCGGAAATCCGGACAGGTAGGACCCCGATCTGTTGAGCGCACACACTCGATCACCAGCCACTACGACGATGTCCTTCTGCCCATCGCGGTCGATATCTCCGGCTGCAATGGAAGAGATGCCCCCGCCTGCTATTGTGATATCGAAAAGTACACGGCCAAGATCACGGCTGAAACCAACGACCCTTCGCCCTCCAATCTGGCCGACCACGACAAAGTTGCCTGACGCGCTTGTGACACCTACCGCCGTCCAGGGAAGCGACGAATCGCTCAGGGAAACGGATGACTGCTCCCCGTAGAGTCGGCCTCCGCATGTAAAGAACAGCTCTGCCGGCTTCGAAAGAGACGGCGTTGGCAGTTGGGCCAAAGACGTTACCGGACTGGATGATACGGAAAGCTTTTTCTGAAGAACACCCGTGGTGGAAAACGACCATACGCTTCCGCGCAATGTGCCAACGATGATCTGAGGAATTACGGATAGTTCTGCAAACATCGCCGGAGTCGTGATGCGATCACCGATATGAACAGGTTGGGCCGTTGCACCGGCTTCAACGGTCGGGATCCTTACAAGACTATCAATGACTCCGTCCCTTTTTCGATCAATAGCGTCAAGAATGTAGAGAGAACTATCCTGAACACCGGCGATCAGCCACCTGTCCGTCGACTCCAGTACGGCAGGGGTAAAACCACCGCCATTTGGATATAGCAGTCCTGTCGTGTCGTGTGTCTTGCTGCGTCCGGATTGATAGAATGTGTCAAAGGCGAAGATCTTCCCGTCCACACCCAGCATGATGGCAGAACCTGATGCACTCGGCGCGGTGACGAATCGTTGTGCGGGTATAGCGTGCGTGAATTGAGGTAACCTGAAGATGCGATCACCGCCGACACTAACGATAGCAGTCATTCTTGCCGATCTAGGGCTGAAGTCTCTCACCGTCACAAGACTGAGAGCTCCGGAATTGCTCCGGCTATTCGGCTTCGAGTTCTTGTCAAAGACATTTATATACACCTGGATAGGATTGCCGCTGTACCAGAAGTCCTGCTCATATCCCCACTCAGTTCCCGAACCCGGTTCAGAAATCGCATCGTATGATCGTCCGAGATCCTGGCTTCCGTCCGCCTCTTCGAGATCGACACCGCGACGCGAGGCGTCGGCGTTGACAGAATTGGTTGCGAGATTCTGAGCGATGACGTCCTCATCGATATGCCAGATGAGGATGCCGCCACCGACGTAGTTCGAGTCTTCGATGGACGTGAGGGCCGGGAGAGCCCAGTCGAAATCGTCCACATCGATAACGGAACCGGCGATAGTCCTGGTATCCTGGAAATCGAACCCCGTCGTGTCCTTGGAGAAATATCGCGTGATTGTCGCCCCCCGGGAGCGGATGGTGAGCCGCTGACCATCCTGCTTTGGATCGCGGCTCCGGTTTTCAACGAGGAAGTACTCGCGATCGGTGATCGGAATCTTGTACACAGTATCCGCGCCTGTCTTCAGGCCGACTGCGGGAAGGGAAATCGCTGACGAGCCGGGAGCTACGGTGATGGGGGTAACCCATCCGAGGAACACTTTTTCCCACGCCGACGGCTCCGGGGGAAACAGCCCGGAGTAGAAAATGAATCCACCGCCAATGTCCATCAGACCGAACTGGCCGATTGCCGATTCTCCGGTTTTCGTATTGAACAGATCGGGCAAGCCCAGGTAGCTGCCGAATGAGTTCGCGAGAAGTCCGTTGATGCTTCCCTGCAACGTGTCGACCGCGGTACCCGCTGTCAGTACACGCGTCTCCGTCTCCGGCAGCAGCATCGTATTGGTAATACGGAAGGAGCCTTTGCTCACAGGAATTCCGGCGTAGGACTGATCGCCGAGGTAGTTTCTGAGCGTCCGGAGGTTAAAGGTGATCGAGGGAAGATCGAACGGAGCGGGATCGTAGCCGAGAGTTGCCACGAGATTGATATCGCGGCCGACTCCGGCATGGAAAATCAGAAACGCGTTGTATCTGCTGAACTGCAATGCCGGATAGAGCGAGTCGGCGGTATGCCATGCGTCGACGATGAGATTGCCGAGCGGCTTGTCGTTCGATCCGTCCTTCGCCGGCGAGTACTGTGACAGCGTTTTGGAGAGTGTAACGATCTGCCCGAATACATCGCCTTTGATAATTACTTTTCCGTTTGAGACTTTACGGAAATAGTTCGCGAGGAATTGCAGTTTGTAGGCGAAGTACGCCGAATCATGCGGCGGCGGGTCGATAATGTTCTGTGCAGAAGCCGCGTCGAGCTGAAATCGTCCGTTGCCGGTCGTCTGAGAGTTCTGGCTGGTCTGAAAATCGACCATCAGAGCAAGGATACGCACTGTGTCCCCGGCCGCAGAAGGTACGGAGACCGGGGCGCCAAGTGACTGGTCAACGCGGGAGTGCTCGAGGGCCGCACGGGCGCGGGCGCCTTTCTCACTGAAGGGCGGGCGCACCTGTGCTGCTGCTGCAGCGCAATAAATAATAAGCCAAACAGCGAGGCTACGTGCCGGCATAAGTCTCCACAATGCTCAGTGAGAGGCAATACTTCTTACGATGGACCTCCCCACGAAATAAGCAAGGTGAAGCGCAACGTTTCGCCAAGAGGATGTTGTTGTTCAAAGGTGCTGATGTAGCTGAAATCGAATCCAAAAATGTCGTACCGGATTCCGGCGCCGAACGTCATGAACTTCCGATTGCCGTACTCGGGGTCTTCATAGAAGTAACCGGCGCGAAGAGCAATCCAGCTGCTGTACCAGTACTCGAGTCCGACGGAGGAATCAAATTGACGCAGCTCTTCCCGGAACGGTTTGTCTGTCCACGACGTGAAGAACGCCTTATAGAACGGATCGCTCGTTCCGTCGGTGTGCTTCCGGGTAAGCAGTTTGCTCGCGTCCACAATAACAGTGAGCTTGTTGAACGGATCGTTGATAACCTTGTAACCAAGACCGAGGCGGAGGCTGGTTGGCAGAGGATCAGCCTGGGCCCGGTCGATGTAACTGATCGCAGGTCCGATGTTGGAGAGATTGAAGCCCGCAGTGAAGTGCTCGCCGATATCGAGCCCGGTGAAGGGAATTTCCAGAGACTTCGGCTTGTAGAGCATGCCGATGTCGAAGGAGAACCCGGAGGCGATACCCGTCCCCTGCTCTTCCGCCGTGCCGAACGGAGCCAGGCGGCTGTGGATGAACCTGCCGTTGATGCCAAGGCCAAGTTCCTCGGTGAGCTTCGTGGAATACCCGACGGTGATGCCGAACTCATAGGCGTTGAATGTCTCGAGCGGCGTCGGATCGTTGGCCGTGCGCGTGAACGATCCCAGGTTCAGGAACGTGATGCTCGCGGCCAGATTTCCATCGAGCTGCGGCATTGGTCGCCGGTAGACGAGATAATCGATATAGAGATCGGACAGGTTGAAGGCCGGCAGCCAGTTCGCGTGCGAGATGCTAACTTCCTGCCCATCCTGGAATGCAAGTCCGCCCGGGTTCCAGTACAACGCAGACGCGTCGTCGGCGAGAGCTGTGCCGCCTTCTCCCATGCCGCTGGCGCGGGAGTTTGGAGCGATAAGCAGGAACGGAACCGCTGACGTTGAGACTTGGGCATTCGTCAACTGCACAGAAACCACGAGCAACACGATTGCTAACCCAAAGATTTTCTTTACCATGACAGACATCCTCCTAGGAAATGGAACTACCGACAGAATTAAAATAACCGCTTTTTTGAGTGATATTCAACCCTTTCGACTTGCCAAACACCTGCCACGGCAGTACATCGAGCGGTTTGAATGCATACCGATGTTCGAACTCAAGCCCCAGCGTTCCAGTGGCAGAGTTGCCAGCCTTTCGAATGAGATTTGACAAAGATGATGGTCTCGTATCGGGGATTTGACTTATCCTCAGCCTGAGTCTTCACGACTACGTACGCTGAAGACTTCTCGTCATTCATCGACGCTGCGAAGAAACTCATGGTCCGTTTCGAACCTCCAAACAACTTCTCGCGAGAGGCCTTGCCAAAGAAGTTGAACAAACTCTCGTATGAGTTCCCGTGCACAATGTATGCTTCCGGGAGAATCATGCTTCTGACTGGAGTCAGATCTTTTGCCTCGATGAAAGCACTTATCACCGACTCAAATTGTTTGAACTCGGGATAGGTCTTATCATCTGGCATCTGTGCGAAAGCCAAGCCTGTTGCGGCAACGAGCGAAAGTAACATCATCGATGCACGGCGCATGGTATTCATTTGATCTCTCCTTGACTATCCAAACGTGGGTCGATTGCAGCATTGCACTTGATTATCGAAGGATAGCAATCTTTCCGAGCGCCTCACTTGTTGACGATTTGTCGAACGACTTCGCGATCACCCGGTATAAATAGACACCGTTGGCCATCTCCGATCCATCTCGATCTCTGCCGTCCCATGGGATCTGGACAAACCGGTCAGAAACCGACAGCACCTCCAGCGTTTGGATCAGTCGTCCCGCGACCGTGTAGATTTTTATTTCGACATCAACCGGGTCCGTGGACGAGCGTTGGAACGTGAACGTCGTCGAGCGGGCGAAAGGATTCGGGAAATTGACGACGTTGTAGATCGAAAGCTGCGACGCCGCACGCACCTCGAAATACGTTTCAGCGCTCGCGGCATTATTGAAGATGTCCCACGCCTTGACATCCAGCGTGTGCCGCCCCTCTGCCAGATTTGTGAATTGATACTTCACTTGTCCGCTTTGGTACGTGTCGAGTTTTCCGCGATAGTAATCCGTCAGATCAATCGATCGTTGCGACCCGTCCAGGATCGCCTCCAGTTTGTGTCCAATCCCCGCTGTGGAGGTATTGATGCCGCTGCTATCTGCAAGATCGACAATCAACGGCGCATCAGGGCTGACGACATCTCCCGGGCGGAAGGATTCATCCTGGAGAAATACGCGAATCGCAGGACCGACAGTATCGATCGTCGCGGTGGACGTACCTGAGATGGAGAGGTTCTCCGTGAACCCGGCTGCGTCGGTGGAATCATTCCATGCATAGATATTGATCCGTGACCGGTTCTCGCCATACGATACGTCCTTCGGAATCGGGAATGTCCCCTGCACCGCACCATTCCGCACGGACACTTCCCCGCGGTAGATCAAGCTCCCATTTGTCACGAAGGTGTAGCCGCCCCATTCCGGGACTGGCACCTTCCTTTTTGAATCATACGCTTCCAGTATCGCTCGTCCCTGCATGGAACTCAGCGCCGTGCCGGTGGACTTTCTGAGAGTTCCGCGCACCCTCACCTTGCCCAGAGCCCCGACGATCACGAGCGCAAACTGATTCTCGCCATTGATGCTGTCGACGGTGACGTTGGCCCGGGGAATCGCCAGCCGCATAGTAGGATCAGCAAGGAGATGATGCTTCAGGTCGTTCTCACCGTACAATTCCTGTTTCGTCTGCCACATCGCGTCGCCAAGCCGAACAGGCTTTCCCTGGTTGTCAGTCTGAAACAAGTGAGCATAGAATCTCTGGTTCAGGTACGCATTATCCTGCGAGAATACGACGCGGTCAGGCGTTACTGCACCCACCGCACCCCGCCCCTGCATCAGGATCAACTGCTCGCCGGCGCTGGTTTCCTTGTCATAGTCGTACCGCGCAAAATCGCACGTGGCGGCGACCAGGAAGAACAGCTTCCCTTTGTTGCTAATGAGCGGAAAATCCTGAGAAACTGAAAACACGTTCTCGTGCGCCCATTGCTGCGTGTTGCCATGACCTGTCCAGTTCAGAATGACCGACCCCTGGTTGATGGCATCGACAATCGCAACATTGGCAGTCGGTTTTGTGCGACCCGTGGATGTGTTCACTGTGGGATACTGGACGATGAAGATCTTCTCTTTGTTGAACGTATCGGGGGTATAATCCTGAGCCAGCCTCTCGGATTGGCTTGTGTGTATCTCCTGATCGTCCCCTGTCGTTGTCAGACCGTCATCAGCCGCGAAGGTAATCCGGTTGTGCCACGTATCGTAGGACCGGGACGTATCGTACGCGATGATCTTGTCCACCACATTTCTCGCATCGTCAGTCGAGCGCAGGGGCAGCCGTCCGATGGGAATTGATATCTGCCGGCTCGACGGATCGAGAATGACAAAGAAGTCATCGCTGGCGAGCGTGCTGATTTGTACGTTTGACTCCAGCGTCTCATACGGCGGGACCCAGATGCGATCGCTCAGCTTTCTGATATTCTTGTAGTCGTAACTTCCCGCTCCGAACAGGAGGACGTATTGCGGCTTGACGGACCAGGCAGATTGAGTGTATTTCAGGAAATCGCGGATTGCGACGGGATCGAGCATTCCCGAAGAGAACTCATTGTAGACCTGCCCAAGGTCGACCACCAACGACCTGAGTTGATCGCTCGTTTGTCTGTGTGAGCGGAGACGCTCGGCATCGGCAAGGAATTCGGCCGGCGCGAGAATGACAAAATCCGCTCCTCCGCTCAAGCCATGAAGGTTCGAGTTCGCGACGCGCTTGAGGTTCGCGGCCGTCCTGAAAGCCTTCGGACCGACGGCAACGAATTCGCTCACACCACCGGCGGTCTGCGCAGCCTGGAATCGGGCGAGCGACGCGTCCACCGGGTCGAACGCAAGGTTCGTGACCTGCTTCACGTTCTTATGATCAGTCACATCAAACACGCTGATGTCGCGCGACGAAAATTTCGAGATGGTATACTCGACAACTGCGGTGGTATCGGGCGACGTGAAGAGAAGCGAATCATTGTCCGCTTCGAACCGGCGCGGATAGAGAATCTCGAACCAATCGAGCCGTCCCTCTGCAGCGGAATTGCGCGTGACGAACTGCATCCGAAGGACGCTCCTGTCGCTCGGTATCGAGCCGGTGCGCTTGAATTCAGCAACCGGCGCGCGATAGGCCTTCACGTCCGTGATGGACCCGACGTCGATGTTGTACATTGGAATCGAGCCCAATGTGCTTCCATTTTCCTGGACGACAAAGGAGTCGATCGACGTGGAACTGCTGAAGAAGGCACACCGGTACTGCATGGGTTTGGTCGGGACGAGTCCCGGCAGGCTCGTCATGAAAGTGAGTGCGCTGCTTGCCTGATTAAATGACTCGCCAGCCCATTCCCGGCCGGAATTGATACTGGGATTCCCAAGCTGAGCCAATTCACGCTCGAGGAATGTCCTTTCCGGAAAATCTGCCGGCTTGTATGCGCCCGCGATGCTCGTCGAAACCAGGGGATCCATGGTTCTTCCGCGTCCCGTGCCGCCATATGTCATAAAATAGACGCTGGTCTCGGTGTAGTGGTTAAGATAGTGGCGGAACGTCTTTTCCGCCGGGGAGTATTTCCACCCCCTCACCGATTTGCCATAGAAAAGCACGTAATCATCTGAGTCGAAGACACCGTTGGAGTTTCTATCCACGACCAGCCGCGGAATCTCCTCCAAACCGTTCGGCCTCGTTTCATTCAGGTCCTCCGGAAGTTCGAAGCCGCCATTCCCGAAAATCCTGATCGAGTTGATGTTCCCTATCGAACTGAGCGAGATACTGGCCTTCGACAGGAATGACTGATCGATCTTGTAGATCCCCGTCTCGTTCACATCCATTCTATACCAGTCGCCCTGCGCAAGCGGGGAATCACCGGCGACATTCTGCCCCTTCGAGACGGCACCCGACTGTAGGGCCGACGGAAACGGCCCCTTGAAGAACGCGGAGATCGGGAACCCGCCCGGGCTTGCTGCCGCAAAATCGATCTGTACAACGATACGTCGATAGAGGCGCACTTCGTTCTTCCCCGGAATGATCTGAACGGGAGAGATCTTCAGGGTCCCCAAGGTCGTGCCCCGCGCCTGACGGATGTTGGCGAGTCCTGCGACCTGCCCGGGCACACGCTCGGTTGTCATAAATCGAGGATTCAGCGCTGAGTAGACAGGGCTCAATCCGAACTCTTTGAGCGGTTTCCAATAGGGGTGGCTGGCAGGATTGACTCCGGAAAGATCGTCGTAATCCTGAGCGATGATCTGGAGGGAGAATCGCCGGGCGGGCATATTGATGATCACCGGCCGGTATGGAGACAGGGGCGAGCCTGGCGTGCCCTGGTCCGAGACCGAGCCGCTGAAATCGTAGATAGTGTATCGCTTCCCGTCACTACCCGGGACAACACGGTGCGCAAACGAAGGAGTAAATTCGACAACGATGGACGTAGGCGTTTCGCTAAGAACGCGGAGGTCCTTCGCCTGCTGAGCAGACGCCGGTACGGCAAGAAGCAAAATTATCAGGAGTGTTTTGATGTATCTCATATAAATAGAAAAAGCCGAACGAGATAGGAAAAAGCCATCTCATCCGGCTACACTGTTGATGGAGAACACCGGATTTGATAAAGGCTTGTGGTCTTGCACAACTTTAGATTCGGAGCAAGGACCTTCTTCGATGCCTGCTCAGAAACTAACCTTTAACAAATCCGCTATAGAACTCTCCCTTACTTGATAAATTCGACAGTGCAATATAGAGACCTCTGGCACGAGAGTCAAGTGTTTTTTGGCTCTGTGTGCCGCACGTCAAACTCAAGCGGTGTGATTGGGACGTATCCAATTGCAGGACGTGCGACCTGATCTCCTCATTATCAGTGCGCGCAACTCGAATGAGAATTCTCGTGTCACGGAATGTACATTGGCAATGCTCCCGTTCGTCACATTGGACGATCTCTCAATTGATTGCGGTCACGAGTTCAGGACGTGCTGACTTTGCGAAAAACGTTATGGAACCCGTACACTCATCACAAGCACTTTTTTTTGATTGCGTAACAGCTAAAACTTGTGTAAATTTACTTGGATTTCATCAATTTTTTGAAAATGGGGCTCAATGTCTAAACCGCTAAACGTCTTGTTTTTGTCGAGTGAGGTCGACCCCTTTGCAAAAACCGGAGGCTTAGCCGACGTATCCAGTGCGCTGCCTCAGGCTATCAAAGAGCTGGGGCATGAAATACGCATCATGATGCCCCGCTACCGGTTTATAAGCGAGCGGCGATACAAACTCCACGACATCATACGTCTCAAAGAGATTCCCATCCCGGTCGGAAAACAGACCGAACTCGCCAACGTCAAGTCGTCCTTCATCAGCAACCTCAAAGAAAAGGTCCAGGTTTACTTCCTTGATAATGCAAACTACTTTGGCCGCGATGGCATCTACCAGAGCCCGGTCGGCCGGAAGGACTACAAGGACAACGATGAGCGGTTCATCTTCTTCTGCCGCGGTGTTCTCGAAACCCTGAAGCGTCTGGGGTGGCAGCCAGACATCATCCATTGCAACGACTGGCAAACGGGAATTGTGCCTGCCTATCTGAAAACGCTTTACAGCAACGACCAGTTTCTGAAACCTATCAAGACCGTTTTCACCATCCACAACATGGCGTACCAGGGAGCCTTTCCTCCCGATGCATTCCCGAAAACGGGCCTGCCGAAGAACCTCTTCAATGTTGAAGGCGTGGAAGCGTACGGCAAGTTCAATTTCCTGAAGACCGGCCTCCAGTTCTCAGATTCCGTGACGACGGTCAGCCGGCGCTATGCGGAAGAGATCTCGACTTCGGAGGAATTCGGCGCAGGGCTGACCGGCCTTCTCGCCAAGCGGAAGAAGGACCTCCACGGGATATTGAATGGAATTGACTATAATATCTGGAATCCAGCGGCGGACGACCTCATCTACCGAAAGTACGATATGAAGTCGCTGGACGCGAAGATCGACAACAAGCGCGCACTGATGGCGAAGCTGAAGCTTCCATTCAAGGAAACGGCTCCGGTAATTGGGGCCATCTCGCGCCTCGTAGAACAGAAGGGATTCGACCTCGTCATTGAGATCATGGATGAGCTGGTGAAGCTGAACGTGCAATTTGTCCTGCTCGGAGACGGCGACAAGGCCACGGAGAAGAATTTCGAGGCCCTGCAGAAGAAATACCCGGAGCATATCGGCGTGTATTTCGGGTTTGACCAGGAGCTGGCGCACTTGATTGAGGCGGGAAGTGACATCTTTGTCATGCCTTCGCGGTACGAGCCATGCGGCCTGAATCAAATGTACAGCATGCGATACGGAACGATCCCGGTGGTCCGGGCTACCGGCGGGCTCGAGGATACCGTAGAGGACTATTCGGGCAGTGGAAAAGGGACCGGGTTCAAGTTCGAGAAGTATGATGCGAAGGAATTGCTCAAGGCGATTCAACGGGCCCTCAAGGTGTATCAGCAACCAGAGGAGTGGAAGAAGTTGATGCGGAATGGTATGGCCAAGGATTTCTCCTGGGAGCATTCGGCCAAACACTACGTAAACCTCTACAAAGAACTTCTTAAGCAATAAGCGCGTGAAGGTTGAACAGGTTGGACTTTTCTTCGACCGCGACGGCACTCTGAACACCGAGCTGGATTTCTTATCCCGTCCTGAAGAGCTTCACCTCATCCCCAATGCCGCCCGGGCCATTCGAGAGGCAAACGAGTTCGGAGTCAAGGTTTTTATCATCACAAACCAATCCGGAATCGCACGGGGGCTGTTTACGGAGATGGACCTTGCAGGCATCCACAAGCGTCTAATAACCATGCTCGCCCACGAGGGAGCCCGGGTTGATGCAATCTACTACTGCCCCCATCATCCGGAATACGGGCAGACGCCGTACAAGAAGGATTGCGATTGCAGAAAACCAAAACCCGGGATGTTCAAGAAGGCGGCAGAAGAATTCGGCATCAAGCTTTCCCGTTCGTATGTCATCGGCGACCGGTGTATCGATATGCTGGCCGGCAAGGCAGCAGGCTGCAAGACGGCACTCGTGCTCACAGGGTACGGATCCGTTGAACGGGGAGACTGCGGAGATTCCAACGCTCCCGATTTCGTTGCCAGTGACGCCTACGAAGCCTGGCTTCAAATAAAAGAAGTGCTGTC
This sequence comes from Ignavibacteriales bacterium, assembly GCA_026390595.1. Lineage (NCBI taxonomy): Bacteria > Pseudomonadati > Ignavibacteriota > Ignavibacteria > Ignavibacteriales > Ignavibacteriales bacterium. The sequence continues at coordinate 119,507 of JAPLFQ010000015.1, read as the reverse complement.
GCAGCGCCATCACGCGCGTCTGCATGGCTCATGATCAAGTATGGAGTTGAAGAGTTGAGATCTCATATTGCCATTCCGCTTCTCGCAGTCCTTGTTCTCCTGTTCCTCGCCGGTTGCACGGAAACCCCGACCACGGTGGGAGCCAAGCTCCTTCCCCAGGATGATTTTCTGCGCCTCGACACGGCCGTCGTTTCCTGCACCAGGAGCTTCAACGGACCCGTCATTGTCGCGACATCCAGCGCTCCGAGAGTGCTTATCGGAAACGTCGACAATCTCCAGTGCTGGGGCCTGTACCGGTTCGCCCTTCTTCCCGATTCGATCAAGACGCTTCCGATCGTGAGTGCGGAATTGAACTTGCGAACCATCTATCACTTCGGCGACTCGCTCGCCCCCTTCTCCATGTCGGTTCATCAGATTCTCATGAACTGGGCAAGCGATTCCCTGACGATCGATACACTCAGAGCCGCCGGCTTCTACAATACGGCTTCGAGCGGAGTCTGGAATTCCAGCTCGATCGGCGATACTTCGACGCTGAGCATCCCCCTCGACACGGCGATGATCCGATCCTGGGGAGCCTATGGCGATTCGGTCATCAGTAATTTCGGCGTTCTTCTTCGGCCTACCAACAGCCGCGTCGTGAAGGGCTTTGGTTCATTCACAACCTCAGATGCTTCCTTCGGCCCCCAACTCCTCCTTCGGCTCAGGAACAAAGCCGGGAACATCGATACGCTGAAGGTCATCACTGGCACGCACCGGACTGTGACGACAGGGATCAATGCGGGCTGGGCGTCTGACAGCACACATCTTTGGGTGCAGGAGGGCGGGGCCAGCCGCGGGTACGTCGAATTCGATGTCAGCACCCTCCCGGCCCATGCTGCGATTCACAAAGCCACTCTGGAATTGACGCTCGACGCGACGCGTTCAAAGTTCAACTATTTCACAGCCGATTCGGTCTTTGCCTTCTTCACGGGGGACGATGGGATCACGCTCTCCTACATCGCCGAGATCGGCTCCCCGGTGCAGTCCGGCGCTTCGAAGATCTATCAGTTCCCCGTCGGATCGTTCGTTCAGCGCTGGGTCCGTGGAGCAAAAGTGAAACGTATCGCAATTGCGGGCTATGATGAGAGCTTCGCCCTTGATCTCTTCTCGTTCTATGGCGCTCAATCGACCAAGGCCATCAAGCCCAAGCTTACAATTATCTACTCGATCCTTCAATGAGGGATATTGAATGAAGAAATTACGAACGTTGAGAAACCTCTCCCTGTTTGCCCTGCTTGCCTCGGCAGCCGTCGTGAGTCAGGCCGTGGCAGGGGGCTCTACCTATTCCCGGTTCGGGGTCGGAGATCTTGTCCGCTATGGCGGCAGCCGACTGGATGGGATGGGCGGCGCGGGGATCGCACTCACGGGTGATGGGTTCCTCAACCTCTTGAACCCGGCGGGCATTGGAAAGATCAAATACACTCGGTTCGCAGGCGGGTATGAGTTCATGAATTTCAGTTCCACGGACGCTTTAGGCAACGGGCGTTTTGCGCGGGGAGCATTCAAGGGAGCTTCGTTCGGCATCCCGATAGACAAGGAATACGAGATTGCCACTCTTATCGAGGCCTCCCCTTATTCCACGGTCAACTACGCGACGCAGACGCAGGACTCAGTGGTACAGCAGGACTTCTACGGCACAGGCGGTCTCTCGGTTCTCTCGTTCGGCGGAAGCGTTTCGCCGGTGAACAAGCTGACGCTTGGAGCGAAACTCAATTATATCTACGGCCGAATTCGTCAGACAGGCAACTTTCAGTTTCTCGATGCGTCGTTCACGAACAGCGAGATTCAACGATCGGATTTCTACTCCGGATTCAATGTTGTCCTCGGGGGAATCTATGAAGGAATCGGAGATCTCCTCGGCTCGTCGGCGTTGCAGCCTCTCACGCTTGGGTTCATTCTCTCGACCCCGACAACGCTCTCTGTCAACCACGAAAGCGTGCTCACGTCATCGTCGTCAACCGACACCACCTATGCGGCCGCCGGCACGACCGATCTTCCCATTGCCTACGGACTGGGGCTTTCCTACTCGATCGCGAACCGGTTTGTCTTCACGGCAGATGTGTATCACCAGCAATGGCAGAACGCGAAATTCCAGGGGAACACGCTGCCGGGATTCAGAAACACGACCCGGATCGGCGCCGGATTCGAAGCTCTGCCCGGTGGCAATCTCGAATCATTCTGGAAGAGAGTTGCGTACAGGGGCGGCATGTACTACAACGCGACCTCGTATGTCTTCAACGGCACGCCGATCAACGAAATGTTCGTGACGGGCGGCCTGGGGATTCCCATCGGTCCCGAGGCGAGGCTCGATGTGAACCTGCATCTCGGAACACGGGGGACGACCTCCAACAATTTGCAGCGGGACACCATCGTGCGGCTCACCGTGGGGGTAAGCGCCAGCGAAGTGTGGTTCATGAAAGTCGAAGACGAATAGGAACTCCTCAGGGTAAGGAAACCACCATGATTGCCCTTGCGAGCGATCACGCCGGATTTGAGTACAAAGAAAGCATCAAGAAGCTCTTGGATGAGCTGAAGCTTCCGTACGCTGACTTCGGACCGGCCACGAACGATGCAACTGATTATCCGGAATGGGGGCATCTTGCCGCCCAGGCCGTAAGCCGCGGCGAATGCGAACGCGGCATTCTCGTGTGCGGCACGGGTATCGGCATGTCCATCGTGGCGAATAAGCACAAGGGGGTCAGGGCGGCAGTGTGCGAATCCGTTTCCGCAGCACGGCTGGCACGTCAGCATAATAACGCAAACGTTCTGACGATCGGCGAGCGCCTCACCGGCTGGGAAGCGGTCGCAGATATCGTCAAGGTCTTCGTCTCGACATCGTTCGAGGGGGGCCGCCACGCACGAAGAGTGGACAAGATTCACACGTTAACAGATCTTTGACGGATCACCCCGCATCGCGACACGCCGGCAGCACAATCGTTTGAGCATACACCCGCCGGAGCCGGGCTTCCCCGAACAGTTCGTTCACGACACACCATCTTTGAATAACGAGCAGAACCTATGCGACATCTCCAATCAAGCGATATCGAAGTCTTCAATGCCATCCAGAGTGAAGTGAACCGGCAGAATTCCAAGCTCGAGCTGATCGCATCAGAGAACTTCGTCAGCTACGCAGTGCTGGAAGCACTCGGTTCCGTACTCACGAACAAGTATGCCGAAGGATATCCCGGCAAGCGGTACTACGGGGGGTGCGAGTATGTCGATGTTGCAGAGAATCTCGCCCGCGACAGGGCCAAGAAACTGTTCGGGGCCGATTACGCAAACGTTCAGCCTCATGCGGGTTCCCAGGCGAACATGGCGGTCTACTTTACGTTCCTCAAACCCGGGGACAAAGTCCTTGGGATGAACCTCTCTCATGGAGGCCACCTTACGCATGGCTCTCCCGTGAACTTCTCTGGACAGCTGTACAACTTTTCGTCGTACGGTGTTTCGAAAGAAACAGGGATCATCGACTATAACGATGTTGAAACCGTCGCCAAACGCGAACGCCCGAAGATGATCACCGTCGGCGCGAGCGCGTATTCGCGGAACATCGACTACAAGGCCTTCCGCGCAATTGCGGACCAGGTCGGCGCATTTCTGTTCGCGGACATTGCCCACCCTGCCGGCCTCATCGCCAGCAAGTTGTTGAACGACCCGATTCCGCACTGCCACGTCGTCACGTCCACGACGCACAAGACCCTGCGGGGTCCACGCGGCGGACTCATCCTGATGGGCAAAGATTTTGAAAATCCGTTCGGACTGGTGGCCCCGAAATCCGGCCGGACAAAGATGATGTCGGAACTGCTCGATTCGATGGTCATCCCCGGAATTCAGGGGGGACCGCTGATGCACGTCATCGCCGCGAAGGCCGTCGCTTTCAACGAGAACCTTCAGCCCCCATTCATCGAGTACTCGAAGGCGGTCATCAGGAACGCCCAGGCGCTCGCTGCTGCGCTCGTGAAACAGGGCTTCAATATCATCTCCGGCGGGACAGACAACCATCTGATGCTGATCGATCTGCGCAACAAGAATGTCACCGGCAAGGATGCACAGGAAGCCCTCGACCTGGCTGGCATCACCGTCAACAAGAACGCCGTCCCTTTCGACGACAAGTCTCCCCTCATTACTAGCGGCATCAGGGTCGGTACACCGGCTTTGACGACGCGGGGAATGACGGAGCGTGAGATGGAGATCGTTGCCGGATTCATCAATCGCGTCGTTACAAACATCGGGAACGAAGCGGAGTACGGCCGGGTCCGGAGCGACATCCACCAGTTGTGCTCATCCTTTCCGCTGTATTCTGAACTAAGACAAGCCCAATAGGTCCCCCTCAGTGCTTCGTGAGTTCATACTTCGGGTAGTGCGCGGCAAGGGCGCCAAGGACTTCGAGTTCGATCAGAGAGAGATGTCCTTTCTCGATCACCTCGAGGAACTGCGCTGGCACATCGTCAAAGCGGCCGCCGGCCTGGTGCTCGCCATGATCCTTTGCGGCGTCTTTGTTGAATTCCTCGTCCAGAAGGTGCTGCTCGCCCCCCTCCTCGCGGTCGGTCTCAAGGCTCAGGTTCTTGCACCGTACGGAATCGTCATGCTATACATCCAGGCGGTGCTCGTCAGCGGCCTGGTGTTGAGTATGCCGAACACGCTCTACTGGCTCTGGAAATTCATCGCCCCCGGACTCATGCCCAACGAACGCCGGTACGTGTCTGGCATCGTTGCATCGACCTCCTTTTTCTTTTTCGCCGGATGTGCATTTGGGTACTTTGTCCTGGTCCCCACTGCCCTTACCTTTTTTGCCGGCTTCGGCACGGCGAACATAGCGCTCAATATCGCTGTCGACCGATACATCACATTTCTCCTCGCTCTCGTGCTGGGCACCGGCCTCGTGTTCGAGCTTCCCATGGTTGCCTACTTTTTGGCGAAGTTGGGGATCGTCTCCGCCGCCTTCATGCGGAAGTACCGCCGGCATGCGTATGTCGTCATTTTACTCGTCGCCGGGATTGTGACACCGACGCCCGACATGGTCACGCAATTGCTCATGGCGTCTCCGATGTTCGTCCTGTACGAGTTGAGCATCTTCATCGTCAAGGTTGTCTACAAGAAGAAAGCGGAGAAAGAAGAGAAGGACGAGACAAACTCCACGAAGTCGCACGAAGACACAGCACAGTCCGATGAAGAGCTATGGTAACCGCCCGGGGCAGTGGCACTGCATCGCTTGACCATATCAAGCGGCCAGTTGACTCAGAACTGAAGGAATTCGGCGGATTCTTCAGAGACGCAATGCGCTCGCGGGTCGGGTTGATTGACCTGATTGCGAGATACATCGTCCGGCAGAAAGGCAAGCGCGTCAGACCGATTCTGGTGTTCCTGAGCGCCAAAGCCTGCGGCGATGTGAACGAGAGCACGTATCGCGCTGCAACCCTCGTGGAGATATTGCACACCGCCACCCTCATCCACGACGACGTGGTTGACGATGCGGATACACGCAGGGGTCTTGCGTCCATCAACGCCGTCTGGAAGAACAAAGTGGCTGTTCTGATGGGTGACTACCTCCTCTCGCGCGGCCTTTTGCTTTCGCTCGAAAACAAGGATTACTACTTTCTCCACCGCACGTCCGATGCCGTCAAGCGCATGAGCGAAGGCGAACTTCTCCAGATTCAGAAGAGCCGCCAGCTCAACATCGATGAAGAGACCTACCTGAGAATCATCAGCGACAAGACAGCATCGCTCCTTTCTACCTGCACGGAGATCGGAGCCGCCAGTGCAACGGAGGATACGAATCGCCGGCAGCAGATGCGCGATTTTGGCGAGCATGTCGGCATCGCGTTCCAGATACGGGACGACCTGCTCGACTATCTCGGGCGCAGGAGCATCATCGGAAAACCGACCGGCATCGATCTGAAAGAAAAGAAGCTGACCCTCCCGCTGATTTACGCCCTTCACAAAGGGGCACCAAGCGACGCGAAGCAGGCGTTGAAGATCGTGAAGAACGGAGCAAAGCAGAAAGAGATTGCATGGGTTGTCGATTTCGTGAAGCGGATGGGAGGAATCGACTATGCAGTGGAACGTGCGATGCATTATTCAGATCTCGCACGCACGGATCTGGCCACCCTGCCCGCCTCCGAATCCAAAGAAGCGCTGCTCGAGTTTGTTGATTTTGTGATGGAGCGGGAGAGTTGAGGGGGAGTAAGAAGTACGGAGTATGGGAGTACTGAGTATGAGAGTAGCCCCGGGATTTATCCCGGGGTACAATGGACATCAAGAACAAGAAACCCCGCCTGGATTATCAGACGGGGTTTTGTGTTTCTGTGAGCCTGCTACGATCCGACTCCACTCTCATCGGGAGCTCAGCTCCCGATGAAACCTGGGCGATCGTGAGCAAAGCTCACGATCAGCAGATCAGCATTGGGTCATTCCCAGGACAAGGCAGCGCCCCGCGCTGCTCAGACTGACGTCGGTTGATTTCTATTTCGATGATGAGTAGAAATTGTCATCCAGCAGCATGTCGAACTGCGTGATCATTTCATCCACCATCTTCTCACCAGTGAATCCGATTGTCTTGAACTGGATCATGCCCTTCTTGTCGATGACGAATTTAGTCGGGATGCCCTCGACGCCGTATTTCTCGACAAAGCCTTCGTCATAGAGAACGGGGAACGTATATTTGTTATCAGCCATGAACTTCTTCACAAGGTCCTCCCGCTCCTTCCCCGAGACATTTTCCCACGTATTGAGCGCAAGGATCACGATCTTCGGATTGTCTTTGTACTTGTTGTAGACTTGCTGCAGATACGGGAAGGACGCTTTGCATGGTCCGCACCACGTCGCCCAGAAATCCACCACAACCACTTTGCCCCTGAGATCTGAGAGCTTCACGACTTTTCCCTCGAGGTTCTTGAGGGCAAAATCGACCGCCGGTTTGTTCACGCGGCTTTTGGCAAGATCTTTCTTCATTTCGCTTTTACCGGTTTGCTTTGCCTGCGCAATCGCTTCGTCAAAGCCCTTGTCCGAACCCTTCACCTTGACATATGCGGTCTTATAGGCTTCAAGCAGCTTGTCGTTTGACTTTCCTTTTTGAATGAAGTCAGCACCGACCGCCATCGCCTTGTCGTAGCTTCCGTCTTTCACGTAGCATTCGACCAATCGCTGATTGATATCGGCCTGCTCGCCTTTTGTCAAGTCGACCGCCTCTTTCATCACTGCCGCTGCCTCCTTGGCCTTCCCAAGCTGCAGCAGTCCAAAACCGTAGGTGTCCAGGACCATGCCAAGCGACGACTCATTCTGCTTTTTCCATTGCTTTGCGCTGTAGTACGATGGTTTGGACGCCGGATCGGGGTTTTTCAGAAACTCCACGCCCTTCTTCGCCCAGGCGGTGGCGAGCTCGAGCTGCTCACCCTTCTCGATGAGAGGCCATGCGAGACTGTTGTACATGCCGCCATCTTGTATTGGCATCGATTCTACGATTTTGGCTGCTTCTTCGTATTTCTTCTGAGACATGGCAGCAGTCATGCGAAAAGAGATGAGAGAGTTGTTGTAGTTCTCTTTGTTCTTCGCATCCGGAGGGAATTCCGCAATGAATTTCTCCATCATTGACACCCGCTTGACCGCGTCTCTCTCAGCACGTACTTCGTTCAGCCGCGCACTCTCAGCCACCTTTCCTTTCGGGTTTGCGGCAAGAGCTGCCTTTCTGATCTCCTCTGATTTTTCCTTCATCCCTATTTGCTGATACATGCCGATGGCCAGAGGTAGGAGATCCTCGTTCGAACTGTTCTTGTCATACAGCGCATTCAGTTCACCCTTGATTTTCGCCTTGGTTTCGTCTCCTGGAGCTTCCCGTAACATCATCGACCATTGCATGAAAACGGCGGAATAATTCGCGGGGTACAGCTCTTTCTCAATCGCGAGTTCCTTCTTCATCCCTTCCGCGTCTTTGGTCACCTTGAAATCAGCAAAGGAACCAGACCGGAGCATGGATGCCCATGCAAGGTGCGCACCTTCCAGCGCATTGCCATTTGCGCCACAGATCATCGTTGCCCAGGATTTCTCTCCGTTGTCATCCTTCTGCTCTCCGGATGTGAAGCGGAGAAGGAGCACACGCACCTTCTCATCAGACAGCTTGAACGAAGCCTTCCAGACGCCGCTTTCGGATTTCATCGGCAGCTCATTCAGCTGGGGCATTTCTCCGGATCCCTTGGCAAGCATCACCTCTGCGGTGAGTTCTTTCACGCCCTTCAGCGTCGCGCTCTTGACCGATGGGTTATAGGTGACAACGATCTCGTCGCCGATTTTCGGTTTTGCGGGACTCATCGTGGCTGCCTGATCCTGGGCAACCACGAAGGTTGCCGTCAGCGACATCACGAACAAGATTCCCAACATCATCCTCGTCTTCATACGCCCTCTCCTTCGTTGTAAGTGTTTGATGACAATCCTGAAGCCGTTGTGTTACATTCGCACGAACTCTTTTTCATCGATTCTCACGACCAATACCGGGCAGGGGGCGTACCGCACCACTTTTTCGGCGGTGCTCCCGAACAGAACGTGCTCCATGCCTGAATGCCCGTGCGTGGCGATGATAATCATATCCACCGATTCTTCTTTGGCGTACTGGTCGATTTCGTTGAACGCTTTGCCCGTGCGTACCACACTCCGGGCCGGCACCCGCGTGCCTATCTCCCTCTGGATCAACCCCTCCAACTCTTCGCCGCCTCGATGGCGCAGTTCATCTTCGACGGACGGGAATCCCACCTGGCCGAAGCTGAAATCAGCGGGGTAGACAGTCGGCTCCACGACGTAGAGAAGATCGATGGATGCCTTGAATTGTTCCGCGAAGGGAATGGCGTACTGCAGTGCTTTCTTGGAATGCTCAGAGAAGTCTATGGGGACGAGAATTCGTCCCAATTCGATCGGGGAGTCTCGGCGCGCGCTAGCGCGCTTCTGACGCTTCGCTCCTCGGACCGGCGGTTTTCGTTTCGTCTTTGCCATGGTGGTCCTCCGATGCAAGCGGATAATGTTCTTGAAGATGCTGCGTCGCAGCATCGAGCTGGCTCCGGAGTTTCGAAAGCTCCTTGTCGGTCTTTCGAAGCCGGACAGCGAGAATCTCAGCCAGCCGCATGACGATCTTGAGTCCAAGATCGGTCTTCTGTTCAATCATCTCGAAGAGATCGGTACGGAAAAACCCGATGAGCGAACAATCCGTTCTGCAGATCGCTGTCGCCGAACGGGGAGACTCATCCAGAAGGGCCAGTTCGCCGAAGAAGTCACCGTCGGTGAGAACCGCAAGTTCCTTGTCATCCTCTTCCCCCTCAGCGATCCGGATCGACACTTCCCCTTCCCGGATGATATACATGCCCAGTCCCGGGTCCCCCTGATAAAACACCGGTTCGCCCGCTTTGTACTCTCGTTTGTGTACAATCGCAGCGACTCCCCGTAATTCACGGGCGGAGAGGTCGGTGAAGGCCGGGACTCTGCTCAGAACAGATTCTGTACTTCCGTCCTGGATACTCTTCCCTGAGAAGAGATTCTTCCAGACGGCACTTCCATTCGATGAATGTGACACGGGCAGCCTCCGTCACTCGTAAACGAAATCGAGCCAGTTATGGGGATCGTTGGCGTTATGCACGACATCAAAGAACGCATCCTGCAGGGCCTTCGTAATCGGACCCGGTTTGCCGTTTCCCACTTTGATCTTGTCGACCGAGCGGATGGGGGTGATTTCCGCCGCCGTGCCTGTGAAGAACATCTCGTCGGCAACGAAAAGCATCTCGCGGGGAATCAGTCCTTCCACCACTCGGAAACCCGCGTCGTCGGCCAGTTTCAGGACCGACATGCGCGTGATGCCGGGAAGAATGGCGGAAATCAACGGCGGAGTGTAAATCACGTTGTCCCGGACGATGAAGATGTTCTCTCCGCTCCCCTCGCTGATGTAGCCGGCCGTGTCCAGAGCGATCCCTTCGCTGTATCCATCGAGGACTGCTTCCATCTTGATGAGCTGGGAGTTAAGATAGTTGCCGCCGGATTTCGCCATTGTGGGGATGGTGTTGGGAGCCGGGCGGTTCCACGAAGAAACGCAGACGTCGATGCCGTGCTCGATGGCGTCGGATCCAAGATAGGCTCCCCAATCCCACACTGCGATCATCACATCGACCGGACAAGCCAGAGGAAACACGCCGACTTCACCGTAGCCCCGGTAGGCAAGCGGGCGGATATAGCATGATTTCATCTTATTGACGCGGATCGTGTCTTTCACGGCAGCGATAAACTGGTCCAGCGTGTACGGGATTTCCGTACGGTACATGCGGCAAGAATCATACAATCTTCGCACGTGGTCATGATGCCTGAAGATCGCTGAACCACGCTTGGTGTTGTAACAGCGAATACCCTCAAACCAGCTCGATCCATAGTGCATGGCATGCGTCAGCACGTGGACTTTCGCATCGTCCCAGTTCACCAGCGATCCATTCATCCATATCTTGTCGACTTTTTGTATCGGCATAAATCATCCGCAGTTAGTGATGTGGCCAGTACGGGAGAGTGCGTTTACGTGATCGGCATTTCGTAGATGCGGTACCGTCTGGTGATCTTGCCTTTCATCGCCTCGGCTGACTTCACCATCCTGACATTGTCCTCCAGAATCCAGCTCGCTTCTCCGTACTCATAGCCGAGTTTCTTGGCCCGGACGGCCGTCTCGTAGAACAGGACTCCAGCCGCGCCGGTGTTGAGATACTCGGGAAGCACGCCAAGGACGATAACGCGAACCAAATTAATTTCTTTCTTACGAAAATACAACTGAAACAATCCTGGCAGCAATCTCCCCTTCTTGTTATACCAGAGTGGGACGTTGATATCCGGGAGCGAGAGCCCGAATCCGACAGGTTTTCCCTTGCTTTCCGCAAAAAGGACCAAATCAGGGATCACAATCGGCTTCAGATCGGCGGCCAGGGCATCGATTTCCCCATCGGTCATCGGAACCGCTCCCCAGTTCTTCGCCCACGCGGCATTGTAGAGCTCCTTCACGATTCCGACATCGCGTGCGAAGTTCTTCATGTTCATCGGGCGAACGGTGAGGCTGTTTCTCGATTTCACGAGGCTGTTTGCCCGTTCGAACCGTTCGGTGTAGACCTCAGCCTGGGCGAGCGTGTACGCATAGAGATCCTTCGCTTTGACGAAGCCGTACTGCTCGACGAGTTTCACATAGTATTCGGGATTGTACGTCATCAGTACCGTCGGGCGCAAATTGAAACCTTCAAACAAGAGGCCGTACTCGTCGTTGACTGACGGATTTGCCGGTCCCCGGAATGCGGTAGCCCCTTTCGATTGTACATACTTCTTCGCGGCGTCGAACAGAGCGTTGGCAACCGCCTGGTCATCGATACACTCGAAGAACCCGAAAAACCCCATTTTCTCATTGTGTTCTTTGTCGTGGTTGTAGTTGACGATACCGGCGATGCGTCCCACGATCTGGCCATTCCGTCGTGCGAGGAAAAACTCAGCATCAGCGTGCTGGTAAAACGGGTTCTTCTTCTTATCCATCAGCTTCCGGCGATCCATCAGGAGGGGGGGCACCCAGTTGGGGTTGCCCTCGTAGATCTTCCAGAGAAACTTGATGAATTGTTCGCGATCTGAGTTTGTTACTACCGGCTGGATTTGGATTGCGCTCATTGATTGGCCTCGAGGAGATGGGAAAAATTGAGACTAGCCGGATACGGAAAAACTGAAAACTCTCACCACAAAGTCACAAAGACCCGAAGGGCCCGAATTCAATACATTTCGTTCTGACAAAATACTGCCATTCCTAAAAGCACAGTGTTGTGACTTCGTGTCTTTGTGGTGGTCTCAGTTCTTGTATTTCAGTATCCTCCTAATGTCAGAACAAAAAAGCCGCGACGCGGGCGCAGCGGCTTTTTGACTCCATGTAATACACGCGAGGGGTTGCTGCTCGCTCAGTTGATAGCTCCGACCTTCTTCCCAATATCTGAAAACACGTTGAGAATTTTGTCGAGATGCTCATCTTCGTGGGTCGCCATATAGCTCGTGCGCAGCATTTCCAGTCCCGGCGGCACACCCGGGCGGATAAACGCGTTGACAAAGACCCCCGCTTCAAACAACATCTTCCACATATACAAAACTTTCTCTGTATCGCCGATGATCACCGGGACAACGGCAGAATCGTGTTCGCCGATTCTATAGCCCATGTCTTTCAGGCCCTTGCGCATTTTGCGCGCGTTCTTCATGAGCTTGTCGATGCGCCACGGCTCTGTTTCGAGGACCTCGAGAGCGGCGAGGGCAGCGGCGACAGATGAAGGAGTAGGGCTCGCGCTGAAGATCAAGGCGGGCGCATGGTGCTTCAGGTAATTGATGACCGACCGGTCACCGACCACAAATCCTCCCAGCGACGCAAATGTTTTGCTGAAAGTTCCCATGGTCATGTCGACTTCCTTTTCAAGGCCATAATGGCTCGCTGTCCCCCGTCCCCCTTTTCCAATGACGCCAACGGCGTGGGCATCATCGATGAGGATACGGGCGTTGTGTTTCTTTGCCGCCTTGACCATTTCCGGCAGATCGACGATCTCTCCCGACGTACTGAAGACACCGTCAGAGACGATGAGCTTGGGGGCATCGAGCGGAAGCTTGGAGAGAACAACCTCCAGGTGTTTCATATCGTTGTGCTTATATCGAACGACGGTCTGTGCATCCTTGTCGACGAGTGATCCGGCCCCGTTTGCGATCAGATTTCCGGCAACGATACACGCGTGGTTGTCTTTGTCCGATACCACGTACTCGCCCGGCTCCATGAGAGTCGGGATGATTCCCTGAGCAGTCTGGAACCCTGTGCTGTAGAGAAGGCAATCTTCTTTGCCCATGAACTTCGCGAGACGGCTTTCCAATTCCACATGCAAATCCAGTGTCCCCGTCAGATATCGCGATCCGGAGCAGCCTGTGCCATATTTCTGAACAGCTTTTATGGCGGCTTCCTTCACTTTGGGATGAGTGGTCAGACCCAGGTAGTTGTTCGAACCTGCCATGATAATCTTCCGCCCCTCAATCTGAACTACCGGTCCTTCGCTTTCTTCGATTGCATGGAAATAGGGATAGAGGCCAAGAGCTTTCGTTTCATCGGCGCGCGTGAAGTTGCGACATTTGTCAAATAGGTCCAATGCTACCTCTGTCAGTGGTGAGAAAAGAGATGAGAATCGAGTGGCTTTGCTAATCAGTACTTTTTTAAATATACTTCAATAAGCAAAGAAAGTCAACGAAACCCGAAGGGAGGCTCCATTCCGACCGCTCTCGTTACCGGCGGCACCGGCTTCATCGGAAGCCACACGATTGAGCTTTTGTTGCAGCGCGGATTCAAGGTGCGGTGTCTCGTGCGGCGCACACGATCGAACCTCGGCTGGATCGAAGGCTCCAAGGCAGAAATCGTCCGTGCAAGTTACCTCGATGTCGATACGCTTCGCGAAGCAATTCACGATGCGGAGTACATTTTCCATGTCGCCGGAGTCACGAAGGCGAAGAAGCAGAGCCAATACCACCAGGGAAATGTCGTCGCCACAAGAAACCTCCTGGAAGCGGCAACGGGGAATTCAACCCTCAAGAAGTTCTGCTTCGTAAGCAGCCTCACTGCTGTCGGGCCCAGTCCGGACGGTACGCTTCTCGACGAAGAAGCCCCCTGTCATCCCATCACCGCATACGGGGTGTCAAAACTCGAAGCTGAGACTGTGTGCGAATTGTACTCCCCTCGTCTCCCCATCGTCATACTTCGTCCCCCCGCGGTGTACGGCCCGCGTGACCGCGATCTGCTCGAGATCTTTCGATGGGTAAAACTCGGTCTCAAACCAGTTTTCGGAAGCGACCAGAAGAAACTCAGCGTTGTGTACGGCCCCGAGCTGGCGCGTGCGATGGTCGAAGCTGCGATATCTCCGAAGACTGCAGGGCAGACGTATTTCGTGGCCGACCCGGCGCCTTACCGCTTGTCCAGCGTCCTCGAATGTGTTGCAGCGATGTTCGGAAAGCGAGGCATCAATGTCCGCTTTCCCTCCCCCCTCCTCTACACCCTCGGAGGGATTGCAGAACTCGGTTCCATCTTCAGCTCCAACGCATCGGTCCTCAACGTCGAGAAAGCCCGCGATCTGCTGCAGACGGACTGGGTCTGCAGTCCCCAAAAGCTGGAGGATCATATCGGGTTTAGAACTCAGGTCTCACTTGAAGAGAGTTTGAGAGCAACGATTGATTGGTACAGGGAATACGGGTTGCTGTAACCTTATCAGGGATACACTACAAGATTTCACGAGGAGCATTCATTGCAGAACTATCTCTTGGTATTCGCAGGCGGCGGCATCGGCGCTGTCACACGGTACTGGCTCTCAGGGCTGATCCATCAGCGATTCGGAACTGAGTTTCCTTCCGGGACACTGATGGTCAACATCATCGGGTGTTTTCTGATCGGAGTCCTGATGTCGATGCTTGAAGACAGGTTCGTCGTATATCCGTCCCTGCGGATTTTCCTCACAATCGGAATTCTCGGTGGATTTACCACCTTTTCCAGCTTCAGCTTTGAGACCGTGGCTTTGCTCAGGGATGGCGAAGTCTTCTACGCATCTGCCAATGTACTGCTCAGCGTCGGGACATGCCTCGGCGGCACGTGGCTGGGATACTCCCTCGGTAAGATCTTCTAGCCGGAATTCAGGAATGTACTGTGTTGAAAGAGGATAACCGCGACGAGCACAGAGATCTTGACAGTGACAAACATCCCCCTGTCTGTTCAGCAGAGTGCGCACTTCGCGTTCGGTTTCTTATCATCGCGTCAATCATTCAGAGGGTAGGAGATGAAACTCTCAGGCGACGGCAAGCTGCTCAGGATTTTCCTGGGTGAATCGGACAAGATCGGTCACACACCGCTCTACGAGATCATTGTTCAGGAAGCGAGGAAGAACGGTCTCGCAGGAGCGACTGTGCTGCGCGGGATCGAAGGGTTCGGCGCTAAGAGCCGTGTCATTCACACAGCAAAAATCCTGCGATTGTCAGAAGACCTCCCCATCGTCGTTGAACTCGTGGACACCGAAGAGAACATCAGGCAGTTCCTTCCACGCGTCGATGAACTCTTTGAACAATGCGGCAGCGGCGGGATGGTGACGATTGAAAAGGCGGAGGTGATCAGGTATTCAGCGGGAACAACATGAAAGCGAGGCCGGAGCGAGCAGGAATGACGCTCAAGCTAATCAGCCGACTTCAAATGCGTAAGTATCGTTGCAGGAAACCAGATCCTCCCCTTTCGAACCGTAGACCCGGTATTCGATCCTGTCTCCAGGGTCAAACGAACCCAGGTTGATCACCCAGTACGAGTTGCCTCGTTGTTCGCTGTTTGAATGCCATTGTGCGGGCATCTTGCAGAAGAGTTCTCTGCCATCAACGGTGTACAACGTAATCTCCAGCCAGACCGACTGTCCCCCCTCGATCGGATACGTCCCGATCCACAATTCCACTTCCTGCCCCCCGGCAACATACTCGGGGATGCGTGACGCGTCGACCGTATTATGCCAGATTACCACTGTGCACCTCCTGCTGTACCGCGCTCAGAGCGACCCTTCACACGCAGCGGTAGAATTGCATCGCATGTCTTTCCAGCAGTTTAATCCACGAGCCGAAAAGACGGGCAAACAGACGGAAGTCCGGGAAGCCTCAACCGCCTTCCCATCCGCCAGCTCTCATGATGACCCCATACAAAGTATGTAAATCGCGTGGAGAAAAGCAACAAGATGGCGGCGGCTCTTCCGTTACTTCCCACTAATGAGAAGCATCGGAGATTTGTGTGCGGAAAACAAGGATTATGTGGGTCAGATCGAGGTGTGAACGGGACGAATCAATCTTTCATTGTTAATCCTGGAGGAGTGAATCGACCGCGAAACTATCGAATGGCCAACCGAAGAAAATGGACAAGCTCATACGAGACGGCAGCCACAGCCGCCGCACATGGGATCGTCACGATCCAGGCGAAAACGATTTTTCCCGCGAGGCCCCATCGGACAGCAGTCACTCTTTTCGTCGCGCCGACGCCCATGATCGCTCCGGTGATGGTATGCGTCGTGCTGACGGCGATTCCGCTGAAAGCGGTAACCAGCAGCGTGATGCCACCAGCGGTTTCAGCGCAAAACCCGCCCGATGGTTTCAGCTTGGTCACCTTCTGCCCCATGGTCTTGACGATTCTCCATCCTCCGAACAGTGTTCCGAGAGAAATTGAAAAATAGCAGCTGATGATGACCCACCATGGTATTTCAAACGATTTCAGGACTCCCGTCGTCACGAGAAGAGTCGTGATAACACCCATGGTCTTCTGAGCATCGTTCGTTCCGTGACCGAGACTGTAGAGTGCGGCCGACAAGAGTTGAAGTTTCCTGAACAGGTTGTTCACTTTAGTGGATGACCGGCCGTGGAAGATCCACATCAAGCTCACCATTAAAACAAATCCTATGACCATTCCCATCACGGGGGCGACGGCAATGAAAATGATCGTCTTCGTCCATCCGCTGATGATGAGCGTCCCGAATCCGGCCTTGGTGATTGCTGCCCCCCCTAGTCCACCCATCAGCGCGTGCGAGGAGCTTGTCGGGATGCCGAAATACCACGTCACCAGATTCCACACGATGGCGCCGATCAAGCCGCACAGAATGACATATTCGTTGATGCTTGAGAGCTCGATGAGGCCCTTGCCAATCGTTTTGGCGACCTGGTCTTCGAAGAAGAATGCGGCAGCCAGATTGAAAAAGGCAGCCCACATGACCGCCTTGCGGGGAGTGAGAACCCGCGTGGAGACGATGGTGGCTATTGAATTCGCGGAATCGTGAAATCCATTCAGAAAATCAAAGAAGAGAGCGAACAGAATGATGGCAACGATAAATATCATCATGGCGGGTTGTCGATTTCGGGTTACGCGTTCTTGATGTAGATGCCTTCGAGAACGTTCGCGGCATCTTCGCATTTATCCGTCGCCGTCTCCAGACCGACGAGCAATTCTTTGAGCTTGATGACCTGGATCGCGTCTTTTTCATTTTCGAACAGATCTGCGACTCCCTGTTCAAACACCGCGTCGGCGTTGTTTTCGTACTCATTGATTTTCTGAAATACCCGCTGCAGCTCGTTGGCCTTGTTCAAATCCCGCAACATTCCCACACCGCGGTGGAGCTCGCCGATTGACAGTTGAAGAATGTCAATCAGCCGCACCATGGGCTCAGGATACTCTTTGATCTTGTAGAGGGTGATGCGGTTGGCTGTCCCGTCCATATGGTCCATGACGTCGTCGAGGGCCGATGTCAGTTGGTGAATGTCCTCACGGTCGAATGGGGTCACAAACGTCGCATTGAGCTCGGAGAAGATCTTATGAGTCAGATTGTCTCCGTGGTGCTCAAGTTCTTTGATCTGCATAATGAGCTTCTCTCGGTCTGATCCTTCCTTCGCGACGGAGAGCTCCTTGAGAAGCGCCACGGCATTCACGAGATTCTGTGATGCTTCCGCAAAAAACTTGTAGAATGATTCATCGTGAGGCAGAAGCCTCTGGATTATCTTGTCGAATTTCACGGTCGTCTTCCGTTTCTGGTGGTGTGGGTCGAGTACAGTGTTACGATGACTTTGGTTGCCGGGTAGATTGACCTCTTGGGGGAGCAGTTCAAACCTTCACGGAGGTTTCTTCCTCAATATACTCAATTCAGGGAACGACTGGCACTGATGTTTGGTGATATGACAGTGGAGCCGAGGTTCGCCTCCATTCTACGGCCAACGTCAAGGAGTCGTGCTTCCTTCGCCCGATCCCTGCTCTGCCCCGTGCTTAATGACCTTACCCTGGTGGATATAGATGGCTTCTTCGGAAATGTCAGTTGCCAGGTCGCCAATGCGCTCAAGATTGCGGGCCACGAGAATAAGAGTCATGCCGGACGAAATGAAGTCGGGCTTTTCCATCATGAACGTCAAAACAATCCGTAAAATCTGGTCCTTCAAGTCGTCCACCTGATCGTCGCGGGTGCACACTTCCCGGGCTTTCGCCGGATCCCCGGAGATGAAGCTGTCGAGGCTGTCCTTCAGCATACTCACAGCCAGTCCCGCCATCCAGGGAATCTCGGCCAGCACCTTGACATCAGGCCGATCTGCCAGTCGGGCGGCGCTCTGAGCAATGTTCACACCATGATCACCGATTCGCTCCAGATCATTGTTGATCTTGATGGCGCCGACAAGGAACCGTAGATCCCCCGCTGCCGGTTGATACCGGGCGATGAGAGATATTGCCGCTTCCTCGATCTCAATCTCCATCCGGTCAATCTCTTTGTCCATTGCGAGCGCGGCTTCGGCCGCGCCGGCATCCCGCGTCCGAATGGCGTCAATGGAATGATTGATCAGTATTTCGACTTTGGTTGCCATCATGACCAGCTTCTGCCTCAACTGGTCCAGTTCGACATCGAAATGTCTCTTATCCATGGTGCTCCCCTCTGAATGGTAGATCCTCTCCGTCCCGGCTGCTATTGCTAACCGTACTTGCCCGTAATGTAATCTTCTGTCAATTTCTTCGACGGCTTGGTAAAGACGTCGTCCGTTCTGCCGAACTCGATCATTTCACCGAGCAGCATGTATCCTGTGAAGTCTGACACCCTGGCCGCCTGCTGCATGTTGTGAGTCACGATCACGATGGTATAGTTCTTCTTCAACTCCAGCATCAGCTCCTCAATCTTCATGGTGGCTATCGGATCCAACGCCGAGCACGGTTCATCCATCAAGATCACTTCCGGCTGCACCGCCAGGAGTCTGGCGACACACAGCCGTTGCTGCTGATCCAACGGCAGGTCAAGCGCAGGGTGATCCAACTTATCTTTCAAAGGATCCCACAACCACGCGGCCCGGAGACTTTGTTCTGCAATTTCTCTGAGCCGGGCTGAGTTGCGGATGCCCGCCACTCTTAATCCGTATACGACATTGTCATAGATCGAAAGCGGAAAGGGGTTCGGGCGCTGGAACACCATACCCACCCGCTTCCTCAATTCCGCGACTTCGATGTAAGAGCCATAAATATCCGAACCGTCGAGGAGCACCTTCCCCTTTACACGGACGCCCGGGATGAGGTCGTTCATCCGATTGAGACAGCGAAGAAGCGTCGATTTTCCACATCCCGATGGCCCGATCAGGGCGGTGATCATATTGTTACGAACAGACATGTCGACCGACTTCAACGCCTGGAACTGACCGTAGAAAAGATCAAGGACATTGACCTTCATCTTGAAGGTAGAGACGCGTGCGTCCTGGAGAGGCGTCGTCATCAACCGAACCTCCCGGTAACGTAGTCATCAGTCTGTTTGTGAACGGGAGAGGTGAAGATGCGGTCGGTCGGACCAAGCTCGATCAATTCTCCCATCAGGAAAAATGCGGTCTGATCCGCGATTCGTGCGGCCTGCTTCGTGTTATTTGTTACAAGGATGATCGTGTACTTCTTTTTCAACTCGGTCAGAGCGTCTTCGATCTTGGCGGTAGAAATCGGATCGAGACCCGAGCATGGCTCGTCGAGGAGAATCACATCGGGTTCCATCGCCAGAACTCTGGCGAGGCAAAGGCGTTGTTGCTGCCCGCCCGAGAGCCGAAGCCCCGACAAATCCAACCGGTCTTTGACTTCATTCCAGATGAACGCCGCCTTCAAGCTTTGCTCAACGAGTTCGTCTAGACGTTCGCGGTTCCGAATTCCAGCCAGCCTGGGACCGTAGACGACATTCTCGTAGATACTCATCGGTAACGCGACGGGGAGTGCGAAGACCATTCCTACTTTCTTGCGCAAGGTGACGGCATCATACTCAGATCCATAAATGTCTTCGCCGTCGAGCAGCACCCTCCCCTCCATCCTGAAGCCCGCCTCCAACTCGTTCATCCGGTCGAGGGATCGAATGAATGTCGTCTTCCCTGATCCGGCAGGACCGATGACGCCGAGAATCTGACAAGACGGGATCTTGAGGCTGACCTTTTTCAATAACAGGTTCCCGCCCCAATACACGTTCAGATTCTGTATGTCGAACTTACAGTCCATGTGTTGATGGTTAAGATCGTTTGGCAATAAAGCGGCCCATCATCCAATAGGCAGTGAGGTTGATGACAAGGACAGCGATAATAAGAGTCGCCGCTGTACCGTACGCATTCTCCGACGACAGGCCCTCACGGGCCAGGATATAAAAGTGCACGGCCATTGTCCGGGTTGAATCAAATATGGAAGTCGGCATGCGAAGAGACGAACCGGCCGTAAAGATCACCGCGGCCGTCTCTCCAATCGAGCGGCCAATGCCCAACATGATTCCCGTGAGGATTCCCGGCAGAGCATTGGGCAGAATAACTCTCTTCACGGTTTGCCAACGGGTTGCTCCCAGCGAGAAACTGACCTGCCGGTAGGATTTCGGAACGGCTTTCACTGCTTCCTCGGTAGTTCGGATAATCGTGGGAAGGATCATGAACGCAAGCGTCAGCGCTCCGGAAAGTATTGACCAACCCAAGCCAAGCGTAGTGACGAAGAAGATGAAGCCAAACAGGCCGAAGATAATTGATGGTATGCCTGCCAGACAGTCGGTTCCAAAACGGATTATTCTGGTGGCCCTGGTCTCGGCAGTATATTCGGTAAGATACACGGCGGTGCAAATGCCCAGTGGGGCGGCAACGAGAATCGCCAGGAGGGGAAGTATCATCGTGCCGACGATTGTCGTGAAAATCCCCCCTCCCCTTCCCATGTCCTCCGGATTAGTCAGAAGAAAACTGAAATTCAGAACCGGCAGGCCTTTCTCGAGCACAAAAACAATGATGAACACAAGAACTGCCAGCGTGAGCAGTGTAGCACCACCAAGAGCTGTAACGGCGAGCCGTTGCGTGTATCTTGGATGGATCCTCATTTCTTGTATACCCTCTTCCTCAACGCGACGATGGCGATCGAATTGAGGATAATGATGCCGACGAAGAGAACGACACCGGTCGCAAAAAGAGCCTGGCGATGGAGTCCGGTGGCATAGCTCATTTCCAACGCTATGTTTGCCGTCAGCGACCGCACTGAGTCCAATGCCGACTGAGGGATTCTGACAGAATTGCCGGCGACCATGATCACGGCCATTGTCTCTCCGATTGCCCGTCCCATCCCGAGAATGATGCTCGCGATGATGCCTGACTTCGCAGCGCGAACAGTCACCATGTGGATCGTCTGCCAGGTTGTAGCTCCAAGCGCCAACGATCCTTCACGGTACGATTGCGGGACCGCCTGAATTGAGTCGATCGAGATGCTGATGACAGTGGGGAGAATCATGATCCCCAGAATGATCGAGCCCGCGAGAAGAGAGAGACCGGGTCCCCCGAGTTGGGTTCGGATCAGCGGAGCGAGGACCATCACGCCGATGAAACCGTAGACTACCGAAGGGATGGCTGCGAGAAGTTCAATAGTGGGCTTGACCACGTGCATCACAGATTTCGGCACGAATTCGCTGAGGAATATCGCTCCAGCGACACCCAATGGCGCGCCGACAATCATGGCGCCAAATGTCACCCACAGCGATGCTGCCACCATGGGATAGATACCGAACTTCCCTGCTTGGGGATTCCAGTCGGACAAGAGGAGGAAATCATGGAGGCCGTAGCGGAAAATGAAGGGCAATCCCTCATTGAGAATGAAGAGAGCAATGAGGAGGAGCGCTGAAATCGCCGAGAAGGCCGTCACCGAAAGGATTCTCTGAACCCCTTTGTCACCGATCAGACTCATCGAATACCTTGATGGAATACGTCAGTTCACTTTGCGGGAATCAGACCGTTGGATTTGATCGTCTTTTGCCCTTCCTCGGAAAGAATATAGTCAATGAAGTTCTTGACCTCTCCCTGCGGATCTCCTTTGACGAGAAGATAGATCGGTCTGACGAGCTTGTAGTTCCCCGCGGCAATAAGATCCGTCGTGCATTCCTGTTCGTCGATCTTGATGGCCTTGATTTTCGCATTCAGAAGCCCATGAGACAAATAGCCGACCGCATTTGGATCGTTCGCGACTGTTTCCCGAATCGTCCCATTGGAATCCTGAATCAGCGCGTCCTTGGTCAAGGTGATGTCCTTCACAATCTGTTCAAATGACGTCCGGGTACCGGAGCCCGCTTCGCGAGAGACCACAGTAATCGCGGCGTTCGCGCCTCCGACTTCTTTCCAGTTCTTGATCTTGCCGTTGAACACATCCCGGACTTGCTGCATCGTGAGATTCATGACATTGTTGGCTGGATTGAGAACCAACGCTATGCCATCCCTGGCAACGATCGTGGCAGTCAGCTGTTTCGCTTCCGGCGGCAGTTCCACCAGGTCAGCCATTCCGATTTGTGCCGCACCGGAGATCGCCGACTGAACACCGACTGCTGAACCACCTCCCTGAACCGTGATTGCAGCACTCTGGTGTGCCTTCATATATTGATCGGCCAACTTCTCTGCAAACGGCTGAAACGCAGTTGAGCCAGCGAGCGTAATCGAAGTTTTTGTTTTGCCGCATCCTGCAAGCATGATGGACGTTGTAATGAGAGCGAGCAGAACGACAGATTTCCTGAGCATAGGAGCCTCCTTCATAACAGTACGATATCGATTGGGTGACCAAGAGTGCATCTGATCCCGGCTGCGAATCTGTGTTGTCTCGGACCAGGACGTTGCGGGAGCAGCATTCCAGAACGAACAGCTTCGGTATACTGTCTATACTTTTGCGCTGAGGACTTTCTCTTCCAGAGTCTTGCGGTATTTCTTGAGCTTTGCACGCAGTTCCGGATGTTTGCCGGCCATGATTGTCACTGCCAGAAGTGCAGCATTTGCCGCGCCGTCAATTGCGACTGTAGCGACAGGAATACCGGCAGGCATTTGAACGATGGAAAGGAGCGAGTCCAAACCGTTCAGAGCTTTTGATTTGATGGGAATTCCGATCACAGGAAGCAGGGTCTTGGCTGCCACAACGCCGGGTAAATGAGCGGCCCCCCCGGCAGCGGCGATGATGACCTCGATGCCGCGCGATTCTGCTTCAGCAGCGTACCTCAGAGCCTGATCCGGAGTACGGTGCGCAGAGAGGACCTTCATTTCGCACTGGATTCCGAATTCCTTCAGAATCGTTCGGGCAGGCTCAACCGCCTCAAGATCTGATGCGCTCCCCATCATGATGCCAACGAGCGGGCGCTCGTCGCTTGTCTTACGCTTGGGAACCATAGTGTTTTTCTTCTCGGAGTAGAAAGAGGATTTGATTGAATTGTAAAAGCTATGCAGACGACGCCCGGGCCAAAGCAACCTGATTGGCGATGAGTGCTGCGGTCGCTCCTGCGCCAAATCCATTATCAATATTCACGACGGTCAAGCCGGGAGCGCACGACTGCAGCATCGTCATAAGTGCGGCCTGACCATGGCCGCCGTAGCCATAGCCAGTGCTCGTCGGAACGCCGATGACCGGGACACTCACAAGCCCCCTGACAACGGATGGTAAAGCTCCTTCCATCCCAGCAACGACAACAATCGCCGACACACCGCTCGAGAGGATTTCCTGCAGAGGTTCCAGAAGCCGATGAATACCGGCAATGCCGACATCATAATGCGCAACGACTTTGCACCCCATCACTTCTGCAGTCACCCGTGCTTCTTCCGCCGTCGGGATATCAGACGTTCCCGCGGCCAGAATTGCTATGCTTCCCCCCGTCGGCTTGGTGGCCACGCCCTTTTTGCGGACAACCATCGTGCGGCCAAGTGCGTTCTGCTCAATCAGGAATTTTCTCCCCAGTCCACGCCGGATAGCTTTCGCAAACTCCTCGCTCACGCGTGTCGCCAGAGCGATGCCGGACGCTTCTCCCATGCGGCGCAGGGCCTCAACAACCTGGGCAACCGTCTTCCCCTCGGCAAAAATCGCCTCGGGAATTCCCGTGCGCTCGGCCCGCCGGACGTCGAGCCTCGCGAATCCCTCGATGACACCGATATGATCGTGGCTATGGTGACTCATAATTGTTCAGTATGAATATACCGGAAAATCGGAAAAAGAACCAAAAAATTGAGGGCGGGAAAGCAGGCTTCTCGATTATCCTTGTTCAGCGCGGCGCAGCCGATCCATCACGGTGGCACCAAGGCCATCTTCGTGAACACCTTCAATGACGATGACATCCACATGCATCGCATCAAGCTCTCGAAGCGTACGGAACAAGTACCGGGCAAAGATGTCGATGGATGAGGGGAGAACACGATAGGACTCGCCCGATTCCAATTTCGCGAGGAGAGCAGAATGGACGATACAGCCGACCTGCTTTCCCGCCTGGCGTTGTTCCTGCAAAATTGCGGCAAATGCGGCCTGGTCGTCCTGGCGCACCAGAAGAACCTTCGCTTTGGGGGCATAGTGGCGGTGACGACTCCCCGGGGATCGCTTGGAGCGCTCTCCGGTTGTGTCAGTCTCGACTGGTCCGATCACCTCTTCGATCCGCTCCCTCGTCAAGCCGCCTAATCTAAGAATGACCGGCGGATCTACGGTCACATCGACCACTGTTGATTCAACACCGATCGTGGTCTGACCGGCATCGAGGATCAACTCGATTTGCCCGCGCAAATCATCATAGACGTGCTGTGCAGTGGTAGGGCTCGGTTTTCCTGAGAGGTTGGCACTCGGACCGACGATCCCCTCACCGAACGCCCGAATCAGGGCCAGCGCCACCGGATGATCGGGCATACGCACGGCTACCGTGTCGAGTCCGGCTGTAACGAGATCGGAGACGAGGATCGTGCGCTTCATAACGAGCGTCAGCGGACCCGGCCAGAACGCTTCCCCGAGCATCTTCCCCTTGTCAGGGATTTCATCGACGACGTCGTCGAGCATCTTGGTCCCTGCCACATGAACAATCAGCGGATTGTCGGGCGGGCGACCCTTGACGGAAAACACCTTCCTCACCGCGTCGGCGCTGAGCACATCCGCCCCGAGACCGTACACGGTCTCTGTAGGAAATGCCACGAGCCCCCCCTGGCGAAGAACGCCGGCTGCCTGCGCGATCACATCAGGATCGGGAGCACGGGAAGAGACGGGAAGGATTCTTGTTTCAGTCACAGTTCGAATTCAGTCGGAGTTCTTGAAAGAACGTTCTAAGATCGCAAAATCATGATGTGGCGAAATCAAGGTACTGATCGCCGTGCGACACGGGAATATAGTCAAATTTGGTGCGAAGAAAAACCCTCTGCACTCTCAGGCCAGGGAAACGCCACGAAGTCGTGTCAACACAGTTCATAAAGACGCGAATGGATCGCTGGTTTCAACAGAGTACCTGAAGCCAAGCGAGGAAGCATCAAGAGGCGCTCCGGAATGAAAAAGGGCAGATAAGAACCTGCCCTTTCCACGATGCAACACGAATCAACATTAGGTCTTCGGCGGGAGACCCTTTTCATGAATTCTATTTGGTTTTCTTGAATGTTGTGAACCCCTGCCAGCGCAATTCAGCCGCCTTGCCGTCAGGTCCGAGAACAAACGTAATCATGTCTTTGTCCAGGGACCGGTCGTTCCAACGCACCTGAAACGTGTCAAAGTGCCAATGCTCCGATTTGCCGGAATAAGTGGGATAGAAGTCCATCGCAAGCTTGCCGCTGTCCACCTTGACCGTGACTGGCCCATACATCTCGTTGTCGTACGTCCCTGCGTACTCTTCCAGCGCCAGCGATGGTTTGGTCCCTTTCACTCTGCCGTCGATGGTCTTCTTTTCCTCTGCCTTGTCCTTTTCTTCCTGGTCCTTTACAATTTTCAGCAACTCGCTGCTCCAATCGCGCGTTGCTCCTCCGAGATAGTGGTCGAGAATCCGGTACGCGATCGAGGCATGGAGATTGGTGTTTTGAGAGTTCATGAGAATGACGAACCCAAGCTTCTCTTCCGGCACAAACACCACGCGGGCCCGCATGCCGTCGAGGGCACCGTCGTGCTGGATGAGTTTACGTCCAAGATAGTCCCGCAAGGTCCACCCAAAACCATACGCGGCAAAATGATTCGAAGGACGGAGGGCCTGATCAAGCGAGTCGATGCGGATGATGGTTTGAGGCGTCTGCATCTCCTTGATGACGTCTGCGCTGATGAGCCGCTTCCCTTTGTAGACCCCGCCATTCAGGTTGAGTCGAACCCATTGCGCCATGTCCTGCACACAGGAGTTGACTGCCCCGGCGGACCCGACGTTATCGAAGTTGGGCCAGACGACAGGCTGCATCTTTTCATCGATCTTCTCATGCGGCGTCGCCACGTCATCCATGCAAGAAAGATATTTGACACTCGTATTCGTCCTTGTCATGCCAAGCGGCGTGAACAACCGTTGAGCGACGAAATCGTCCCACGTCATATTTGTCACCGAAGGGATGATCTGTCCGGCGGCGACAAACATGATGTTCTGATACCCGTATCTGCTCCTGAAGCTCCACGCAGGTTTCAGGAATCGAACGCGGCGAAGCACTTCCTCGCGGCTATAGGGAGAGAAATACCACAGATTGTCTCCCCGTTCGAGGCCGCTTCGGTGACAGAGGAGGTCCCGCACCGTCAGCTCGCGCGTGACATACGGGTCGGATAGTTGAAACCATGGGAGAAACTTGGTAACCGGGTCGTCCCATTTGATTTTCGCGCTGTCCACAAGCATGCCCACGCATGCCGCCGTCATCGCCTTGGTGGTGGAGGCGATCGCGAAGATCGTTCTCGGCGTCACGGGATCGTTCTCCCCCATCTTCTTCACTCCATAACCCCTCATGAATATGACGGAATCATTCCTGACGATCGCAAGCGCGAGCCCCGGTGTGTCCCACTCCTTCATTGCCTTGGAGACGTAATTGTTCAAACCGGTGAAGGGTTCATTCTGCGCAACGGCGATGCTGGTGCATGCGAGCACAAGAACAACAACTGTGAGAGACAGCATGACGCAGGGGCGGGTCATCGTTCGGATTCTCCTTGTCGGGAATTCTTGCTCAATGATCACTGTAGACTTACCGTTTGCCTGATTATCGGCCTTCGCAGGTACACAATCATCGCCAATGAGGGGACGATCCACAGCAGAAAGCCAAGCACAATTGTGAAAAGCCCCAACGGATTGAGGTAGGAATACTGCCCGCCCCCAAGTCCGCGCAGAGCCATGGAGAGTGTTTCCTGCATATTCTGCCAGATCAGGTAACTCAGCAGCGTGTCAACGACGGCATTAAACATCCCAACCCAGCACGCAATTTCGAGCGCCTTTCGCCCCCAGGCCCGCAGCCGCAGAAACTGGAGCCCGGCAACCAGCACGAAGCCGAAGAACAGTATCCCGTATCCGGTCCACCATCGGCTGTAGCGAAAGAGATTGACCACGGTTTTCGTCGAGTCCGGGACGTACTGTGAAAGCAACGGCATAGAACCACTGAGATCCAGTGTGTCGAGCATCGTTGAGCTCAGAAGGCTCAACACATCGATGACAATCATGACGGCCGACGCTATGACAGTCGTCCATCCGATCATTGCTATTGAGGGATGTTGCGGAGTGGTGCCCGTACTATCCATACTTCCTTCCGAAGAGTGCCGACAATCCAGTAAGCAACGCGGCCCATTGTGAGGGTTGGGCCTGACGTCAGAGGAGGTGGTTTGGGAGTGTTGAGAGGAACTGCACGCAACTTAGCGAAGAGGTATCCGAA
Organism: Ignavibacteriales bacterium; assembly: GCA_026390595.1. Lineage (NCBI taxonomy): Bacteria > Pseudomonadati > Ignavibacteriota > Ignavibacteria > Ignavibacteriales > Ignavibacteriales bacterium. The sequence continues at coordinate 91,826 of JAPLFQ010000015.1, read as the reverse complement.
ATGCAAGAAGTCAGAATACGAAGCACGAAATCCTGAACCAACGTTTGCCTAAACCCCTCTTCCGCGGCTCAATTGAACTTAGGATTTGGAGTTCCTGAGAGGAATTGCCTGGGACCCGCCTCAAAGATTCTCACGCAAAGTCGCCAAGAACGCAAAGTCAAGAAATTGTGTTGAAATTACTTGCATTTGCGGCTTTGCGAGAGATTCTCTTTTTTTCGAAGTGTCTTTAGATGACCTCTAGATAAGCTGGGCGACACCAACTGACACGAAAAGGCCGCGTGGCTGAGCGAAGCGGTACGTGAAATCGAACCGAAACAAAGTCAGGATACGGCTGATGCCGATCCCAGCTTCGGTGTACCAACCGTTTGTTGTCACACCGAATGGAAGCGCCTCCGAGGTCCACGTCTTCGCGGCCGTCCCGTAGAGAGTCACCTCGATGCTGTTCCTGTAAAGGTAAGGGATGTTAAGGATGAGAAATGGCGTGCTTCGGAAGTTGTGCTCGATCGTGAACGCGACAAATCGTTGGCCGGAGAACTCCTTCACTCCCCCTCCGCGGAGGACACCCAGGGGGCCAATTCCATCATAGCGCGACTCGAGGCTGAATATCCGCTGCGGAGGGACGGACCCCGTCTCAATCCCGGCAGACAGCTTGAGATTCAAGGTTGGAGGAAACAATAACCGGGCTGAATAGGTATTGATCCGCGCTTCTCCACGAAAAACCGCCCTTGTGAAGTCGAACGAACTCGCTAGCAAATCCCGGTTGGAGTGTTCCAATTCCACTTCAGCGGAATTCGTGACGACGAGTCCAAACGGAACAGGGTCGTCTCCATAGCGGACCCTGAAATCGAGGCTCCGCATGGTTCCATCCTGAATAGGCGGATTCGGGCGGAACGGTTCGTTCTTCTGAAAGAGACTGAAATCGGTTGTCTTGAATGCGGTCGATTCGTCCTCGTTCTTGCATTCCAGCACGAGCGAGAGTCTCCTGAGTGGCTTCGACTCAGCGAACGCACGCCAGCCTTTAACGTAGTAGTAGTCCCGGTAGTCCCGCTTATTCAGCACTGATGCGAGGGCGATAGCGAAAGACGGATAGTACCCGGCGTCCGGAATATGAGCGATCCCCTCATACCCTTCAGCCCCAATTTTCCACCTGCGAGCGGCGTCGAGAAATACCGAAGCACCAAAACTGAATTTCGCTTTCTTGTCCGAGAATCCGTAGCCCGCCGAGCCGGAGAGCATGAGGCTGCTGACGAAGAGGCTGTCACGGGAATATTGTCCCCCGAGAAACAGTCCCTCAGCGCGGTTGTAGCGGATATTGATATAGCTCAGAAATCCGAATGCCGGCCCCGTAAGATCGGCCAGCGGACCCGATGGTTTGAATTGCTTGTCAAGTGTCTGCGTGCTGTCGAGAGTCTTGTAGGCATGCTGCTCTTCGTGCGTCAGCGGCAGCACGTCGTGCTGGGCCCAGAACAACGAATCAAAGGTCTTTGCCGTCGGCAGTTCAGTGATGCGCTTCATCCTGAATATCGAATCGGCCAGGACTTTGTTGATCCGGTAATCATACAGCACCGAGGCTTGCTCAACGACAATTTTGGGGAACGAGAATCCCGCCAGGCTGATTTCAAATCCCCCCGTCAAACGGATGTCCATCGGCATCCAATACCGGCTTTCGTAGAGGCCAAATTGCTGCGAGTAGCGGATATCCAATCCGGAAACGAACGGAATCGTGAACGCTTCGTTCGGAGCGATATCGACTCCGACAAGAGCGTACGTGTCGCCGATGACGTCAATCTTGCCTCTGAACAGGGGAGCGATGTGCGATTTGGGACTGATCCTGATGGTATAGACGGGTTTGTCGTCGCGGGTCCTGGTCTTTTCAAGCTTGAAATCGTAGTAATCAAACGCCTCGGGCGACGTGGGACCTACAAACCTGTATCCGACAAAGAAGACGTCGTCATCATAGAAATTGACCACAGAACCTCCGACGGCGAGATTGCCGAATCCTGGAATGTTCTCTGTCCGGCGTTTCTGCTTCACCACCTCCCTGAGCGTGTCCCCTTTCTGCCAGTAACCGGTCGTATAGGATTCCATGATCATCGCGATACTGGTCTCCCTCCGCATGGCCATCCGCGTGAAGGCGTCGAACTCGTATGACTTCAGCGTCTCAGACCACCGCTTCTTGTACTCGATGACCTTGCGCATGATCGCCATCGCGGGATCTTCACTCGTGATCACCACTTCTGCCATCTCAATGGCCGTCGGCTGCAGGCGCGGATTGTATTCGATCGAGCGATCGAGCGAAACCCTCAGCGTGTCTGAGTGATAGCCAATGAAACTGGTAATGATCGTATAGTCGCCCTGTTCGAGGGAGAGCCTGTAGACTCCCACGGCGTTCGAGACCGTCCCCTTCGAAGTTCCCACAACACGTACATTCGCGGAAGGAAGGGACGTTTGCGTCATTCCGTCGCGGACAGTCCCGGAGATCGTCACGACCTGGGATGAGGAAGTGTTGACAATCAAGAACAACAAAAGAAAAGAATGGTGAAGCCGAGTCGTCATATCAGGATATCGGATTGGATAATGTCACTTAGAAAAGTCAACTGAAATCTTCTCGCGAGGCTGTAGGCTAGAGTCATATTCAGCTTTACCATCCATACGAACTTCGGGCTTGAGTTCGCGAATGCTAAGCTACGGCCACCGTGGTTTTGTGCCTTTCTGTGCTGCACAACCCACGGTTACGACAAGGCTATGTCATTGGCTCGTCACTTCGTCTCTTGACTTCGTCCAATGTTCTTCCGTCGGCATATTTCCATTCAGTCCAACCATTTGCATATCGGCCGAGGATACTCACAGCTGCGGCACTGGGCGAAGAAAACACATAATTTCTCGAAAAGCGGTAGATATTTTCTTCTGCTACCATACAACCGGATTGTATAAGAGATTGTCGGAGGTGCTCAACCCAGGAGGCCTTTGCTGAATTTGACTCTTCCAAATTGGCAGTTGAGCCTTCAAACACGACAAACCCGTCCCCCGAATATTCACCTGCAGCTTCAGCGTCCTTTCCGCGGCAGTATAGTAGATCCTTTTTCGAGGGCTTCTGTAACTCGTCGAACAGGGGAAAGCCAAGCGCAGAAAGAAGTATGTGAATTGTATCAAAATTGTCGTGGAGATCCGCCTTCATCGTTTCAGAGACATATGGGCATGTCGGAACGGTGGGGTTTTCGAGGCGGAAACGTCCCGCTGCTGAGATGGTCTGGTGAGAATGCCATTCAAGATACTTAACATGAGATTTCGTGAAGTACTGTGTGCGGGAGATGCAAACAAGGGCGGTTTGCCAGAAGTCCTTCTGCTTGTTGTGTTGCTTTATCCTTTGAAGACAGTCTTCCGCTTCGCCAACATAAACTTGTGGAATGCCTTCTTGATCAGGTGGGCCAACAAGAAAATAGATCCCAACGTTTGACAATTCGGGCCTCTCGCTTGCGATAGCGAGATGGGCACGCGGCACAAGGACAATTTGGATCGTTCGGCTGGTAATTTCAGCCAACTTCAATCCGCGCGGATTTCCATCCGGAAGGTAGATTTGAATAGTCTTTCCGAGGTTAGTCATGTTCGTCATTTGCCCTTCAGAAGATTGGGTTCCATCTGACAACCCGCTAAACCTGAGTCGCTTCAAGGAGGATTTCAGCCACATCCTTCACCACGACTTGGTCGGTAGCCTCTTTCGCCTTCACACCATCCGTCAGCATCGTCATGCAGAAAGGACACGCTGTTGCGATGATGCCGGAATTCGTGGAGAGAGCCTCCTCCGTCCGCTCGATGTTGACACGCTTTCCTTCCTTCTCCTCCATCCACATCCTACCCCCTCCGGCTCCACAGCAGAGGCCTTTGCTGCGCGACCGGGCCATTTCAGCAATCTCGACGCCGGGCACAGCGCGAAGAATTTCGCGCGGCTGGTCATAGACGTCATTGTACCGGCCGAGATAGCACGAGTCATGGTATGTGATTCTGGCGGCTTCTTCCTTCGTCAGCTTTAGCTTCCCCGCATTCAACAGCTGCACGATAAAATCAGTGTGATGCAGGACTTTGTAGTTGCCGCCGAACTGCGGATATTCGTTGCGGAGTGTGTTGAAGCAGTGAGGGCAGGCGGTGACAATGGATTTCACATTGTAGTTGTTGAGCGTCGCGATGTTTTCTTTCATCAAAACTTGGGCAAGGTATTCGTTTCCCATTCGACGGGCGGAATCTCCTGTGCACTTCTCCTCAACACCCAGGATAGCGAAGGACACACCCGCCTGCTGCATGAGCTTCGCAAACGCCTGCGTCACTTTGACGTACCGGCTGTCAAACGCGCCGGCACATCCCACCCAGAACAAGACTTCTGCATTCGGATTCTGCTGAACCGTGTGAACGTTCAATCCTTCGGCCCAATCGGCCCGACTGGATGGAGGAAAAGCCCAGGGCGAAAAATTGTTCTCGAGGTTCCGGAACACGACCTGAACCTCCGGCGGGAAATTCGATTCCATGAGAACGAGGCTTCGCCTCATGTCCACGATCGCGTCGACGTGCTCGATATTGACGGGGCATTCCTGCACACAAGCCATACACGTTGTGCATGCGAACAACTCCTCGGCGGTAACATAGTCGTGAAGCAGCGTTTTTTGCAGCGGGTGTTTGGTGCCGCCGTCTGATGTCTCGGGAGCTTTCTGGCCCGCGAGCACCAGGGGAGCTTTTTCCTCCAATCGCTGCCGGATATCCATGATGATCTTGCGCGGCGAGAGAAGTTTCCCCGTGATGTTCGCCGGACAGGACGCGCTGCAGCGCCCGCATTCCGTACAGGTGTAGCCGTCCAGAAGCTGCTTCCACGTCAGATCCTCGACATCCGCTGCACCGAACTTCTCGACATTTTCCGCTTCAAGATTGATCGGTTTGAGGGCTCCGCGCGGCCTCAGTCCGGAGAAATAGACATTGGGGATCGACGTGAGAACGTGAAGGTGTTTTGAGCGGGGAAGGTAATTAAGGAAGACAAGGACCACTCCAATATGGATCCACCAGAAAACGTCGAACCAGGCCTGCAATGCTGAGGGATCGACAGATGCGAACAAGGGGGCAATCATTCCGGACAAGAGCCTCCCCTGCGAGGACTGCGAACCCTCGAGCACTATCCGCGTGGCATTCTGGCCGATCATGCTGATCATGATCAACAGGATCATAGAAAGGATGAAGACTGCGTCAGATTGGCTGTGGCCTGCAAGCTGCAGTCGCTTCGGCCGCATGATCGCCCGGCGATAGAATGCAGCGAACACCGCAAGAATGACGAGACCGCAGAAGAGGTCCTGCATGAAAATCAACGGCGGGTAGAGTCCGCCCAGGAACCGGAATGAAAACCCGTGCACAATGCCTTCGCCGATCGACTCGAGCACGGCGGTCAGCAGCACAAGGAAACCCCAGAATATGAATGCGTGCATCGCGCCGGCGAACGGTTCACGGAGAATCTTCGTTTGTCCAATCGCAACCGTGAGCATTCTCCTGAACCTCGAGCCGGGAGAATCAAACCTGTTGTCCGGCTGCCCCAGTTTCAGGTACCTCATCAGGCGCCGCACACTCATGGCGAAGACCGAAAGGGCGGCAAGGAGAACAAGGAGGAAGAGAATGTTCTTCGTCGTCATGGACATTCACCTTTCAGCAAGCACAGACAGAGTTCATGATCGTCACGGCCTCTCCGGCGATGCTCACCTGCTTGACACCATGGCCCGTTACTCTCAACCGTATCTTCACCCTTCCCCGTCGCCCCATATCGTCTCCTTGTTCTCCGACAAACTCCATACGCCCGTCCGGAAGCAAGAACGACGGCACAGGGTAGTCCCGGCGAATAGCATAGTGGTACAAATAGACACCGAGAGGACCGTTGGCAGATCCTGTCACCGGATCTTCGACAATCCCGACAGCGGGGGCATAGAAACGTGAGTGAACCGCCGAACTTTGCTCAACAGTCTCCAGGGAGAACAGACTTATCCCGAGTGTCTTGCATGCTCTGGTGAACCTGTCGAGCTTGCCCATATCCGGCTTCAAGTTCCTGATAGTCGAAAGCTTCTTGAGCGGGAGATAGAGGTACGATTGAGAAACAAACGGGAGATCCTCCAGCACATCAGAAGCCCGTATGCCGAGCGCATCGAGGAGGGACGCGGGGACGGTTTTGTGCACCCGGAATCGCGGGATCGGAAGCTGGAACTCCACAATGGTTCCAGAATATTTCTTCTCCACAGTGACGCCAAGAACGCCGCTTTTAGTCTGCAGCCGGAAATTGTACACACCCGGACGCTTCATTCCGTACATACCTTCTTCCGCCAGCGCGTGAAAACTCGCGATCGTTGCATGGCCGCAGAGCGGCACCTCCGCCGCCGGTGTGAACCATCGAATCTGAATATCAGCTCCCCTGGCCGTCGGAGGAAGCACAAACGCCGTTTCCGACAGGTTCAATTCGGTTCCTATTTCTTGCATCAGAGCATCGGTCATCCCGCGGGCATCGAGTACAACTCCGGCCGGGTTTCCTGTAAACGGCTCAGTCGTGAACGCGTCGACATGCTTTATCTTGTATGGTTTCATCGTGTGCTCCCCTTTTTCCCCGGTCTGGAAAGCGTCGGAATGTCCGTCACATTCCCATAAGCTGGACTACGATCTCGCGGTCGCGAGGACGGTTATCGTGATCTACGAGGACGATTTGCTGCCATGTACCCAAACACAAGACTCCTTGTGAAAATGGAATTGTCAGAGACGGACCCATCACTGCAGCACGCACGTGAGAGAATCCGTTTCCATCGTGCCACGTGTCGTCATGGTGATACCGGCTTCCACGCGGGGCGAGCTGGTCCAGCGCTTCGGGTATGTCTTTCCGAAGACCCGGTTCGAACTCTGTCGTCGTGATCGATGCCGTTGACCCGGTGACAAACACCGTCACAAGGCCTTCTTTGAGTCCCGAACTGGCGAGCACGGCGGCGACATCTACTGTGATATCGCGAACTTCCGAGTTGCCGCGCGTCGACACCGAGATGCGGTTGCTGACTATTTCCATACACGCAACGCTTTGAGAGTCGTCTGATCCTTGATGTAGAACAATTTTCCCTTGCGGAGAAAAAACGCATCCGGAACCTGAGCCTTCAAGGCACGGCCGATGATCTCCGAAAACACTCTCTTGTCCCTGGATAACTCGTAGACGAACAGATGGTTTTCAAAGACCGGGGGTTGTGTCTTCGCTGCCTGAGCACGAACGTGGTAATTGAATGCAATCACGTCGTCCTGCTGGATGAACTCGATATTGCCCGCAACGTCCTTCCCTTTCGTCACGCGTTTCACAAAAGCCACTGTGGAAGGCTCTGCGGACTCTTCATTCAGAATTTCCGGGAGCGTTACCTCGGGAACATAATCGGCCGCTGCCCTGCGCCGGATTTCGTGGAGTTCCTGGAGAGACTGATCATACGTCGTCTTCACTTCCCCGGACCGGAGATCGATTTCGTATCCCACCCGCCTCTCGAAGAGATCTCTATATGCGAACAGCCGGGCACCTGTCCCAAACCAGCACGTCGCCTCGTCATTCCGCCAGAGAAGGTTCCCGGTTTCCACGTCGTACGCACGGATACCACGGTGTTCAGGCATATCCGGGCTCGAGAATCCATGGAGCAGAAGCGTATCCTCCTGAACCCCCTCCATGCCAACCCACCACGCCTCATCAACCCGGAGGTCCTGCCACAAGCACCTGCCCGACTCCTCGTCGAGACAGAAGAACGAAGCCGTTTTCTTTTCCTGATCGCGGGATTCACCGACGATCCTTCCACGCGCCGTGAACAGCAAGCGCCAGACGATGCCGCTGGCGGTGTAGGACCATTCAGGCGAAAGATTCCCGGATCCGAACAAAGAAGAGAAGAGATTCATTCAGAAATTTTCGCTGAACGTACCATTTTTTCGAGGGATTAGCAAGCTGACGGAGAGAACGGACGACTCTTCAGACTCAACGGAGATCGACAACCACTGAGTCATCCCGCATCGCGCCGAAGATGCCGAAACCACCAGCGATGTTTGAATAGTCCGGGAGATCGGTCCTGATGGAATACTCATCAAGGAACCCGTTCGAGAGGTTGTAGTATTTGTAGAGATTGGATTCAACCTGAGTCAGGATGTACGTCGCGCTGGTGACTTTTATCTCTCCGTAGTAGGCCACCTGGTCGAGCAAGAAAGCCTCGTAGGCTGTGAGATCGAAGTAGACGATTTCGGAGACGACAACCTGATCTGTTATTCTTCTGACCAGCCGGGGATAATCATAGACAAAGCCCACCTCGACGTCGGACCGAATTGCTTTTGGAATCTCAGCACGGACATGGACCTTCTTCGAGGCCACAACGGCGTCGAATTCGATGAAGATCCGCACAAGGTATCCCTGAGTGACCGGCGACAGCCTCACCCTGGCGGAAATGTCGTCGCTGTACTTTTCAGGTGCCTTCAGAATAAATGAATTGTTCTGTTCAACAAGACCGGCCCCCGGTACCGTCACGGTCGACGAAACATTCCCCGCTGAGGAGGCAATCGTCAACGTGTATCGCTTGCCGGGCCGATACGGAAAAGGCTGGGCGAGATACCCGTCAATATTTGAAGAGTACCGGTTCTTGTCGGTGCGAGGGATGACAGTTTCTGTGAGCAGATATGAGGTCGAATCTGAAGCGACCGTCACGCGGGCACCTTTGAGTTCGGTATCGACCGTATTCTCGAGCGGGTTGTGTCCCGGCGGATTGTACGTCGAATAAACCCGCACGAAGAGACTGTCAGTCCTGTTGGAAATCACGGAGTACACCACCAACCCTTGCCGATATGATCCTTTCGGTTCGAAGGTCTCATCGCATCCGGACATAGCGATCGCCGCCAACACCAGCAGGAGACCCCACACACGAGAATATTGCGGCATCAAACGCATTCGGCATTTTGTGATTCTGTATCGCATAGCAGCAAGATCTCGTGCTTTCAATCTGGGTAGTGGTTATCTCAAAACCCTAAAGTCATTGCGAGCGATGCCCCGCAGGGGCGAGCGAAGCAATCTCACCAACGTATGCCGAGGCAAAAGAAAGATCGCTTCGGCAGGAAACGCCTCGCGATGACGCTGTCGGCTTTTTGAGATGGCTTCTAGAATGTTCACCATGCCGTGATTTCGACAAAGGCCGAATCGTCGACCATCGCTCCAAAAATCCCGTGCCCTCCCGAGATATTGGTATGGTCAGGAAGATCGGTGCGAATCGAGTAGGGATCTTCGAAGCCGTTGACGCGCTTCGAATACGCATACAAGTCCTTGTCGACTTGCGTGAGGACGATGAGGGCCTGTTTGATGTGAACTGTGCCTGCCGGATAACGTGTCAGGATTTCTCCCACTTTCTCGAAATACGCATTCTTGCTGAAAACGAACATCTCGCTCTCTTCCTTGTCCCTGATCAATCCGGAGGTCACCCTTCGTCTCAGGACAGGGAAGTTGTAGGCCTTCGATCCGTCACCGAAAACCAGTCTTACAGCCGGCATTTCCTCACGGTGTCTGACCCACGAATTTCCCTCGAGGACGTCGTAGAAGAGATGCAGTTGCATCATCACACCGTAGGTCAGCTCACGGATCCAGCCAAAGACCACGATGTTCTCATCTTCATTGCCCCCGCCATTCAGAATATATGCGTTAAGGAACTGTATCCTCGCCCGCTTCGGCATGACGACGGTCGCCGTGACCGCACCTGAAGTCTTTGTGGTGACGCTCAGACCGTACGTTTTGCCCGGCTCAATCGGAAACGGGTATGAAGCGTACGCAATGATATCATCGCTGTAGCGGCTCTTGTCCAGTCGCGGTGTGGTGTTCTCGCGGAACTGGAATGCACCGGCTCCGCTCGTGACGACAACACCTGCTCCCGAGAGACCGTTGTCGCTGGTTTGCGCCGCGGGATCCACACCGGGCGGATTGTATGTCGAATACACACGCACATACTGCGTATCCGACCGGTTCGTCAGGACACCGTAGACAACCAGCCGGTCCTCGTAGTTTCCTTTCGGGCTGAAGGGGCTGTTGCAGCCTGCGGTGATGGCGAGAACCACCGACAGTACCACGCATGTTCGCAAGGAAAAGGTCATCAGTAGTCGATGCTCAGTGTTGCCGACGGGAAGAAGGGCAACATATTGATTTCCTGACCGGTCTTCCGATCGAAATAGAACACATTCTTGTGATTGTACACGTTGACGACATGAATGCCGAGCGTTCCTGTGATCGGCTTCAGCGAGAACCGGTACATCGCGCTCGCGTCAAGCCTGTGATAGGTCGGAAGACGGGCGACGTTCTTATCCCCCAGCACTGCGTACGGCTTACCGGTTTCACCGAGGGATGAACCGTGGAAAAGATCCTGCAGCGTCAACCGGTCATAGTACCCAATCGTTTGTGTAAACGGGAACCCCGAACCGAATTCCCAGCGCACCGTGATATCAAAAGCCTCCGCAGCGTGGAAGACGGTCAGGAGGTTGAGGGTATGCCTGCGATCGTATCGCGGAAAGTACGTCAATCCACCCGACGTGACCGTCGTCCATCCCAGCGTGTAGGCTGCATAGACATCAGCGAGTTTGCTTCCGTACCGAATCAACGCTTCTGCTCCGTACGCTCTTCCCGTACCCCCCACATAGTCGGGATCCTGCGCATCGACTTTGTCACGATTATACGTCACAAGCGAGCCGTACGACTTGTAGTATGCCTGGAAATTTGTTGACAGCGACGGGAGGACATTTCCTTCGAGTCCCACGACGTAGTGATCAGCTTGCTCGGACTTCAGTTCCTGAGGGACTTGTATCCACGCGTCGAAAATCGAGATGATGTCGTCCTCATTGTTCACCGTCACAACGCTCTGGCTGAACCGCCCGTAGGAGACCTTTCCCTTCCAGTTGTCCCATAGTCCATAGCTCAGGTTGATGCGCGGTTGTATCACTTCCAGTCCCCCTCCCCGGGAGAGCAAGCTGCCGAGATCGAGGAAGATCCCCATATCTGCCTGCAGACGGCTGGGAGCGGTCTGGTAACGGGCCCACATGGAAGCCTCCGCGAAAGAGCTGGTGACATTATTCACAACGCCGAAGTTGTTCGTGACTGAATATTCGAGCGTGGGAAAACCGAACTCGAACCCGAAGAAGTACAGGTCGTGAGTGTCGGTGTACAACGTCGCATTCGCCTTGACACCCCCTTCATGCACGGTCGTTGTGGCCGGAGTAACCTGCGTGGATCCCTTCGAATCACGCACCGCGGTAAACTTATTGTCAAATCCAACTGCGTTCACGTACACCCTGTCCTGAATAAGGCCGGATGCAACGAATCCGACAGCGCTCGTTCGCCATGAGTAATCCGGCTCATTGAGGTTGGCAGACTTCAGGTTATCTCCGCTCATGAACGCCTGGAAACTGTATTTCCCCTGGCCTTCGCCTGTCTGGACTGTGGCTTTCATAAATCCGTCATAGAACGAGAGGGGGAGATCTTTGTTGAGGAACTTCCTGAACGTATCGGAGAAGAGCGACTTCCTGCCGCTAACCAGATACGTCATACCCTTCATCGCGGGGCCTTCCACCTGGAGTTTAGTGGAAAGAAAATTGATGTTCGCCTTTCCCGAAAACGCTTTCGTCCCCCCGTCCCGTGAAGTCATGTTTACCACGGAGGATAGCCGGCCTCCAAATTCGGGAGGAAATGCACCTGTATACACTTCGGTGGTCTTGATGATATCCGAATCGAAGATGCTGAAAATCCCAAAAGCGTGGTAGGGATTGTAGATCTTCATACCGTCAAGAAGAATCAGGTTCTGATCCCCTGCTCCGCCACGGACGTAGAACTGCGAATTCACATCGCTCGTCGAGACGATCCCGGGCAGAATCCGGATCGAGCGGAAGACGTCTTCCATCGCCGCCATGGGCACAGACCGGATGTCCCTCTGTTCCATGACATGCACGCTAGTGTGTATCTCAGTCAGTTCCCGTTTGGCGACATCGGTGACCATTACCTCCGAGAATTCAACCGGTTTCGACGGAAGCTGGAAGTTGACGGCCAACACCTGAGGTCCGAAGGCATCGACGGTCCTGGTCCGGGTTTCGTAGCCGATGGAACTCGCCTTGATCTGGTAACGCCCCTGCGGGGCATTTGCGATGAGGAAAAACCCCTGGAGGTTCGTGCTGGCACCCCGGTTCATTCCCGGCACCGTGACGTTCGCGAAGGGGATCCTCTCTCCTGTCGTGCTGTCGGTGACAACGCCGCGGATATCGATTCCCTGAGAGAAGGCAATAATGGGGAGCAAAAGGCAGAAAACAATGCAGGATAGAGCGCGCGTCGGCATGCAAATGACCTCAGATTGATTTCCAATGGCAAGGTAATTCTTTTCCCTCTGATATGCCAACGTCCCTATGCTGTGTTTGTTGCAGTTGGAATTGAGTTGCACCCTCAATGCGGGAAAACCTCAAACAATAAAAAGGCGACATCCCTCATACGTCAAAGGATGTCGCCCGGGTATTGCGATCGGATCAGGAGGGTGTGTTGCTACATCTCCGGAAAGAGTTGGACACGGTTTGTGAAATCCACCAGTGTACCTTTGTTCACCATGAACCGTACCTGGTAGATTGCACCGGCCCAACCCGCATCTTCTAGCTTGAAACTCGCCACGGCACTTTCGCCCCCTTCTTCAAGCACCATCGCCATCTCCCCTTTGAATCGGTAGATATTGGCTTTTGTCAGTCCGCTCTTCGGTGGCGTGAACGCGACGATTCCATTTCCCCTGATCAAGGTGTTATAAACGACCTTCGTCGGCACTGGAATTTCCTTTCCGAGGGCGACAACAGTCTTTACCATCTGGTAGTTGATTTCTCCAGAAACATCTACAAATCCTGTGAAGCCCTCCGGCGTATTCACAGGCAGCCGCTCGCTTATGGTTACCGTCTGGAACGTCGGGGCGGGTGACAGCGGCTTTGCCGGGCTGGCGACGATGGGTTCGACGGATTGTTCGCTGCAGCCGGCAAGCGCGAACATCAGTACGACGGCGAGAAACACCAGAACAGTTTTCATGACGACCTCCCATGAGGATGATGAGATATGAGAACGGTGTATTAGTGCAACAGATATGCAATCGCAGTTTCTTTGACGCACACTTCAGTAATCTTCCTTCAACTCGCGGGCCAGAACCTGATCGCCGCAATTGGTCCAATTCGCGCAGGTCATGAGAAGCGATGTTCGATCACGAACATTCTGCAGTTCGGAAACGAACTTCGCGTAGATCAATTCCGAAATCAGAATGAGGGACATGAAACCGGTGTCGTGTACAAAGAGAAGCGGGTGAGACCGTTTCGTCTCACCCGCTTCCAGGGATCCATGCCGCTTGGCAAGAGAGCAGCTTACCGGAGTTCAGCAATCGTGGTCGTGCCGCTCGCGGCAGGGATGAATGCAAATGTACCTTGAGAGACATACAGATTGTAGTACCATGCGGAGTGAAGTTGGACTTTCTTGCTCTCGTCGAATCTCACCGCCTGCTTCACAGCGTAGGTACCGGCCGAGTTGCCGATCTTGCAGAGGGCCCAGGCTGCGGCAATACGGCATTTTTCATCCTTACAGTTGCGAAGTACACGCATCAAGGGAATCGCGGCATCCTTCGCTGCCAGCTGTCCGAGCTGATAAATGGCGCTGCGACGCAATCCGTCATTCGGGCTCTGGAGACCGACGAGGTAGTTTTCGACCGCCTTCGTGAACTTCGCATCCCCCATATCCTTCTTTGCGTCCTGTGCATTGGTCTGTGAAACCACTGCAAGAAGCAGTGCGACGAAGATCGTTCCTAAAGTTTTCATGACATCCTCCGAGAAAAAGTTGAATTGAGATTTGGGGTTACGTCTTGAATTTCCTGTTGGGTTGATTGCGCCCGATCACATCGATGATCATAGACGCTCAACTCCCGGGCCAGATCTCGGAGGGTGAATTTGGTAAGAATTGGAGGATGGGAACGGTGACGAGTTCGTTTCCGAACATGTACAAGTTCGAATTCGAACAGAAAGAGGCCAGAAAGCGATGAGAAGAGCCCTCGGCCCCCTTTCAGTACTAGCGGAGATCGTGCTTTTCTATGCGCCGCAGGAAGGCGTTGCGGTGTACTCCCAGGATCCTGGCGGCCTCGGCCGCATTGCCATGAGATTCCTTCAGCGCAAGATCAATCAAATCGCGTTCAACGCTCTCCAGGAGGTTTACTTGCGCGGCGTTTGACCGAAGAAGACTGAGGAAGAAGCTCGCGGAGTCCGGGGAAGGAGCCGCGGAGACCCCGATGGAGCTTTGCCGGAGTGCTGCCGGAGAAATCTCGGGTGCTTCTGCGAAAATTGAGATCCGTTCCACCGCGTTTCGCAGCTCGCGGACATTTCCCTTCCACTCAAATCCCGAAAGGACCTGCAGCGCCGCTTCATCGAAAGTCTTTGCGCCTCCGGTCAGTTCTGCGAGGAATGCCCGCGCCAGGACAGGGACGTCTTCGGGGCGCTCACGCAATGCAGGCAAGTGAATCGGAATGACATTCAGGCGGTGAAACAGGTCTTCGCGAAACTCGTTTTTCTGCACCGATTGCTGAAGGTCCTTGTTGGAAGCCGCCACAACCCGGATGTTGACCCTGTGCTCATCCGAAGAGCCGATGCGGCAGAATGACCTCTCCTCCAGAACCCTTAGCAACTTCGGCTGCATGTCGATCGGCATTGCGGATATCTCGTCAAGGAAGAGCGTCCCGCCGTCGGCCTGCTCAAATTTCCCCTTCATGGTCCCCGTCGCCCCGGTGAATGAGCCCTTCTCGTGCCCAAACAGTTCCGATTCAAAGAGCGTCTCCGGAATGGCGGAGCAGTTGACAGCAATGAAGGGCTTGTCCGCACGGGGACTGTGAGCGTGAATGGCTCTCGCCGCAACTTCCTTCCCAGTCCCCGTCTCGCCAATCAGCAGGACACTTGCGTTCGAGGGCCCGGCAACGGCGATCTTGTTCCGCACTTCATCGATAAGCGTGCTCACTCCAAGGATCGAGCCTATACCCCGTTCCTTCTGCAGCGTTGCCTTGAGCCGCTGATTGTCAGCGAAGACCGCTTCCTGAATCTTCGCCCTCAGGATGAACTGGGCGGCAAGCGGTGCGATGGCACTCACGAGCCTCACCTGTTCGTCGGAAAACCGTTCGCCACCTCTCGGGTTGATGAGGTGCAGCATGCCAAACGGCTTCCCTTCTTCCATGAGCGGGACAGCCATGGCCGCACCCAGTTGGCGGAGTTGTTCGCTGGGATTCTTGAAGTTCAATTCGCGAAGAACATCGTCCGTCAGGAACGGACGCTTGTGGACGCCGACCCAACCCGCGACGAGGGAATTTACCGTATGATCGATCCCCCGATTATCATTTTGCACATTCCGGACCACCGTCTGGGCAGATTCATCAGCCGACAAACTGAAGAGCAGGATGGCTCCCCGTTCTGCGTGACAGAGTTTGAGGCAGCAATCGATGATCGCTTCAAGCGTCTGGTAGACGTTGACCATCGAGCTCAGTGATTGAGCCAGACGGTGAATCTCTTCAAGTTCCTCGATCCGCCGTTTAAGCGTTGAGACCTCGGTGTTCACGGTTTACCTCCTGCTGTGTCGGATTTGTGGTCTCGGCCGAGAACCTGCAACACGACTTTCCTCAGACCAACACACGACGTCACGCTCCGATCAATCGTCATGTCATCTGCATGTCTCGGTATCGTGCTGCCGGCCGGAGATCGGAAGAAGGCGTCCCTCCCCGGCCTCCTACACCGTGATCACTCCACGATCTTGTTCTTCTTCAAGAATTCTTTGATGGCTGTGTAGATCCTTCCCATCTCCTCCTTCGAAAAACCGCCATGTTTTCCGCCCGGGATAGTCATCAACTGATTTGGTACGCCTGCTTTCGTGAGGGCATCGTGGAGCCTGACGGCATGATTGTACGGCACGAGCTGATCCTTGTCGCCGTGCACGGTGAAGACCGGCGGCAGTCCTTTTCGCACGTACGAAAGTGGCGAAACACTGACCGCCACTGCTTCTTTGTTCGGGAGGTTGGCGAGCCAATCGACCGCATAATCCTGCTTGTTCGGACCGGCAAGAAGGTCTTTCACGTCCGTGATACCGTACCAATTCACAATTGCAGCAACCTTTGGCTCGACACCGGTGTAATCCCAGTCGGTCGGGTAATCGAATCCGTATGAGGCATCGAGCATCCCGGTTGTCAACGCAAGATGCCCCCCCGCAGATCCTCCCGAAACGATGATTTTCGTCGTATCGAATCCGTATTGCTTCGCGTTCTTGAAAATCCATCGGAGAGCCAGCCGGCAGTCCTGAACTGCAGCCGGCGCAAGGGAGACCCTCGCCAACCGGTATTCGACGTTCACGACATTGAGCCCCATTTCGAAATACGGCATGAGGTTCATGACCGTTCCCTCTTTCGTGCCGCCAACCCATCCCCCGCCATGGATGAATATGACCGTGGGAGTCGTAACGCCGGGATTGTTTCGCGCATACACATCCAGCTTGCAGTCATAGCCGTTGGCTGTCGAGTAGATGACGTTCGGCGTGATGCGATACCCGTTGACAGCGTTGGACGTCCATGAATCCGTCCCCTGAGACCGGACTTCGGATGTGTTCCATGAAAAGAACAGAAAACAGAGAATCGACAGAACCAAACTGCGGTGTTTCATGTAGAATCCTTTCCGAGTTGTCATTCTTGGTTTGGTATATCCTGATCGCCTCTCCTGCCCCCTTCCGGGGATGGAGAGGCAATCGGTTGTTGTCAGTACTACGCTTTCGGCTCGCCGGGTGTCAGACCTTTCACCCCGCCGCGCATGACCATTGCCAGCAAGGCGTCGACGAGCGATGACTGCTGCCCTCCGCCTCCGACAAGAATGTCCGGAACTATCTTCATCCCCCTGTCTGAGAGGGCCGTGATAGCGTTGACAAATGCGGTGGCATCCTTACCGAGGGCCGAGACCTGCCGTTCGTACGCTTCCGCCTTCGCCATTCCAATCGCCCGGACTTCTGCTCCTTTCGCCTGGCCTGTCATTTGAGTAAAGGTCGCCTCACCGTCGGCTTCGACTTTTCTCGCCGAGGTTTTGTTTTCCTGAATTTTCACGTTCACTTCGGAAGACGCGAGATCCGCCTGCTTGTCCGCAACACCTTTCGATTTCTCCATCTCGATCCTTTGGTCCTGTGCAGACTTCTGCTTCTGGAAGGTTTCAATCTGCTGCGAAGCGATTTCCCGTTGCGTCAGCACAGTCACGATGTCCTGCGGCAGGATCACATCCTGGATATATGCGCCCCGGGTCTCGACCTCGTACTGCCTGAGTTGCGCCTCGATGTGCTCGAACGCTTCCCGCTGGACCCGCTGACGTTCTTCGATGAACTGAACCGCCTTCATGCTCTGGAGCTTGTCGCGGAAGTGGTTTCCGACCGCGGCCTGGAGCACCTCGTTCACAAGGTTGAACATTGTACCAACCATGGAAATCACACGAGGAGCTTTCTTATCAGGAACATGGATCTGGACCTGCAGGTCGATCTTGAAAACGAATCCCTCCCGGCTCTTGGCCACAATCTGTTGCAGATTCCTGTCCAGGTTGTGTGCAGCCGAGACTGCTTCCGCCCAGTTCAGTGTGAGGATCGCTGTGGGAACGATTTCCGCTTCGTAACACCGCGGGTTGATCGGATACTTGCCCGTTCGGAGAGGCTCCTGCCAGATGCCCCGGTGTCCCGGCCGCACCAGTGATCCGAACTTGAATGCGTCACCGGACATGTCCTTTGTCGCGAGACCGACGTACGATTTGATCACAGCGACTTCTCCCTGCTTCACCACGAGCATCGGAACCAATTCGACGCGAACGAGGAAAGGATTCAGCGTATACGCTCCATACAGCAACGGATCGTGCTGCAAACCGATCTTGCCTCCATGTTCCAGGAACGCCTGAAAATCCTGGTAGTTGTTGTGGGTGGTATTCTTGCTTCCGAGGAGCGTTTCGCTCATCTCAGCATCAGTCACCTCAGTGTTCGCTTCGAGCGCGACAATGTCGTCGAAGCTTCCGATCCGGCTGGCGATGTGTCCGGACGGCAACGGCTCCCCCTCATACGTTGTCACGATCCCAATCTTGTCCACCACGTGGCCCCCTTCAACCTCTTCGGGCCCTATGCGCACAAGTTCGAGCTGCGACGCGGTCAGGCCAAAAGATTCCGGCCGCAGAACCCCATCGCGCGACATCTTCTCCCTGATTTCAGGGTCGACGGGGATGCCATACAGCTGTCGTTTCGTGATAATCAGAAAAGCGACCGGGTGCACGGGCGCCAGCGTTCCCGGCGAAAGCACCGGCCGCTGGACACCTTTCTGACCACCGTTCTTGACAAAATATTCGACATCCGTGAAATTGCCGAACTCCTTCTTATAGATCGCCGATTTCGCGCCGATCGGGAGCGGCGATCCAACCTGTGCTATGACCACACCGATCTCACCGGCCGGCACCTGCACCCAGGGATAGGTCTTCACCTTGTAAAGAATGTTCAATTTGAACCGCAGCCCCGGCATCAACAGCCTGGCCTGGTAACCCGGCTCTCCGTTGAACGCAATGGGATTGTCTTCAGTCAGCTTCTTCAGTGAGAACCGCTTCATCGGCAAACCGATTTCTGTCGGACCGATGAGCCGTATAGACGGCAAGAGTACCAAAAAGATGAACGCGGCGACAATTGTCGCCAGAAACCAAAGTAGGGTTGTCATTGCTGGCTCCATAGTCTACAGAACAACGTTTTTCAATTGTGGTTGCTATTGCATTTGAAATGAGTGCACGTACCCCCACAAAGGAGAAGGTCGGCGCGACTATTCGGGCAGGGGACGCCGAACGGTCGCTCGAATCCTAATCGCCAGTCTTTGTTGGGAGGGCAAACGGGGGTTTTCGCAGCGGATTGCAGCCTTGTCCTCCAGGCGCATCCGCATATTCAAGGCTCGAGAGAATCGTGATGTTCGGTATGAGGGCTTTGTTCTTCATCAGTGCGTCCTCGCCATGTGTGGCCGGGAACTGAAGCACGGGAACAAAGCTACTCGAACGCTCTGCAAAAGTCAAACATCTCAGGCAGGAGCTCTTTACAGGATACCTCTTACTTATTGAGATACTTGATCTTACAATTGTTCAAAATCGAACATAAACAAGAGGGTTTGTGGGGGGCATGCCTGTAATGCCCCGAAGCGAACGAATCGGGGATTGGTAATTCGCGGTTCTGGCTGCCGGCGCCTTCGAGCGCACGGTATCGGGTGGCGCAGACATCTTCATCTGCCCGGCCTGCAGCGCCCAGGCAAGGCGCCTGTCAAGGCCGTAATGATCATCACGGAATTGGATCGAGCCATCCTTCTCTCTCCAAACCGTATAGTAGAGGATATGAACCGGAATCGGTTTCTTCAACAGAACGGTCTGTTCTGTGTTTCGAGCAATCACAGTATCGATTCTTTCTCTCGCCCAGTGAGGGAATTGTCTCAAAACAAATTCTGCCAGATCCGATGGTCTCTCCAGGCGAATGCACCCGTGGCTGAACATGCGGTTCATCTTCCGGAAATCATCCCTGTACGGTGTGTCGTGAAGGTAGATGTTGTATCTGTTCGGCATCAGGAACTTGACTTGCCCCATAATATTCTGAGGTCCGGCCTCCTGCCGCAGACGGAAGTCCACCGTCTTCTCGTTCATCGACGGCCAGTCGACAGTCCGCGGATCGATCTGCACGAGCGAATCGCGCACCATGCGCCAGAGCGACATGTTGTTGCTCCGGAGATAGTTCGAGTCCGCTTTCATGTAGTTGATCATTTCCTTCTCGACAATATCTTCGGGAGCCATCCAGTGTGAGTTGAAGAGCACCTGGGTCAACTCCGCGCTGAAGACAGGGGTTTGCCAGTTCGGGAGACCGAGAACCACTTTCATCGTCTCGACTTCTTTTCCGTTCTCGAAAACCGAGAGGCGAAAATCCGGGATGTTGATGCGGATGGAGTTTTGCCCGAGATCGTGAGGCGCCGATCGCCATCGATCGAGATTGACCCTGATCTGCTCGATCCGTTTTTCGACCGGCACATTCATCGCTGCGATGGTTGAGCTATCCGCTATACCTGTCGGTTCCAGGCCAAGGCGCTTCTGAAACGCCCGCACTGCATCGACAAGAGTAGAATCGAATTCATCACCCCCTGCACCGCTTCTTGGGACAAGATCACCAGACACGCGCAGACGCCCCTTCAAAGCAAAGATACGGCTTCCCACATCTCCCCCCTTCATCGGAGGACCTGAAGCGACCTTTCCCCATCCCCCGCGCTTGGTAATCATCCTGAATGAAGCGAGCAGGTCCCTGAGATCGGTATAGAGCGGATGCGGCGGCAGAAGCTGCCTGAGATCGTGCGCCAGGGTATGAGAATCCAGAGAGCGCTCCAGGAGTGAATCGTGTCGGACTGATGTGGTGCTCGCGTTCCATCGCATGCGAAGAGTATCGCGATCGATGCATCCCTCTGAGAGGTGGGAAGCAAAAAGGAGGTACGCATCAGTCAGGAGAATATCCAGGTCGGCACGTTTGAAAGGATCCAGGCTTCCTTTCAACTCTGCAGAATCGCCGAGCTCCAGAAGTACCGATTCCAGCGTGGCCAGGTGATAGTCAAGGGGTCTTAGGCCTTCACGCTCGGCATCCCTTATCATGCCAACCAGCGAGTCCACGTCCGGGAGTATTTGCTTCGACGCAGACCATGCGGGACGATACGATCGTTTCTGATAGAACGCATGCAGCAATTCGCAAGAGCCGATCGAATCGGCGCGGACAAGGAAAGGAGAGGTCGTTCCTCCGGCGGCAAGTCTGTTTCGAATCACAATTGAAGCCGGGTCAGGACCAGACTGAGAATTCTTACAGCCAACGAGGGACAAGAGAAGCGAGAACAGGCAAAAGAGGGCAAGTTCGAAACTGATTCGGGGAATGCCATCCTGCCTGCGGCTCTTGAGGGATGGCAGTCGGGTTTTCAACGGATCAAGAAGAATGTTCATTCAATCATACGTTGCTTTGGACTGGGAAACCGCCGAGCGCCAAACGATGGCTGGTATCGACATTTCACGACTTTGTGATGCGGTGCTTGTTGCTCCCATCAGCGTTCATCACCCATAAGCCCCCGTCGCCGAGCTGCGTTCGGGTGTAGACGATTTTTGTCCCGTCCGGGCTCCATGAGGGATAGTCCCCGCCGTCACTCGTCAACTGTGTGATTGTTCTGGCGAGCAGGTCGAACACCCACACCTGTGCGTAGTCATCGGGTCGCTTCACGCCAAGGACAATGCTGTTCCCCTTTGGATTGATCGGCGAGAAGCCAACATTTGCGATGGTTGCAAAAGAGCCGAGCGAACGGGTCAACGTGTTCGTGGAGTCCACGGCAATGTAGTTGTACACGACGTATCCGGTAGATTGATCAAACTGAGCGTTGAGGACCACCAATTCCCCGGTGAGGGGATTCCACGATGGAAAATCTCCGTATGAAAGAACCTGCGTAGCGGCTTTTGCAGCAACATCGTAGATCCAGATTCCATATCCCGGTGACCGCTGGACAAAGGCGATCTTCCTGCCATTGGGGGACCATGAGGGACGAATCGCCCCTGCCACATCGCTCATCGTGGTAAGGCTGTCCCCTGTCGGTTTGATCTTCGTGAGGGTGCCTCCGAGCGAGAACACCAGCCATTTGCCATCCGGCGACCAAGTGAGTCCCACGCCATCGCCCCCATAGATCTTCCGGATATTTGCGCCGGAGGAATCCACCAGATGAATTCCTGTGGCATTCTCGACGTAGGAAGTAAACGCGATCGTCCGACCGTCAGGCGACCAGCTTGCCCTTACGTGATCATAGACATCATTGACCGCCGACGCGTCGTCGACGGGATTCTGACAGGCCGGAAGCAGCATCAGCATGCAGAGAGACACAATGATGATGACATGTTTGCGGCAGCTCATAGCGTAACCTCATCGAAAGGGCGACATTGTAGGGTTGTCATACCGAAGTACCCCGGGCAACTGCGAAAGTCAATGCACAGATCCAGCCTGCCGTGCAGAAATTCCGACGGCTTCGTCGACCATCGAAAGATAGTTATCGACAGGCACATAACTCGGTATCGAATTGCCCGATCCGATCGCATAGCGGCCGCGTGCACCGCATGTCTCGACGAGTAATCGGGTCTGTGCGCGCACATCCTCAGGAGATGAGGCACCGAGGATATTGAGATCGAGTCCCCCGAGTACGGCGATATGGCTTCCGTGGCGCGCCTGGAAATCAGCGGCAGCGATGATATTGTTCTCGAAGGAATGTTTCCCGTCGATCTTCACATCATCGATCAGATCCGCCATGATCTTCTCGAGATTCCCGCACGAATGGAGAAAATACGGGAGCCCCTTGTCGTGCGCCAATGCAGCGAATTTCTTATGCCATGGGAGGAAGTACGTCCTCAGTACCTTCGGTGATACGAGAGTGCCAACATTGTATCCCATATCGTCCCCCGGAAAAACCGCCAGCAGTCGATCCAGGCCGAGCAAATGATGGTAGAACCCGACCATGAGCTCGCCAAGCTTGTCGGCAACGGCCTTCACCAGAGCAGGATCGTTCACGAGGGCATTGCAGAACCCCTCGAGAGACATCATCCAGGTGATATGTTCGAAGATCCCTCCTCCGTGAGAACTGATGAGTCCCATGCCGTCGGGGAGATGAGCGTTCAGGTATTCGTATGCGAAGAAGTCGAACTCTTCCACCTTCGGCCAGCGAATGTTCTCAAAGTCGTCCCAGCCCGAGAGCGCGCTCTGATGTTCGTCAGCCCATTCTCTCGATTTCAGGGATCCCGGTGCCGCATCGGGAATGATCAACTTGGATTCCGGGAACGGAAGACTTTGTTCGAACCGGACAAAATCGTACCCCATCCGGTACCAGAATTCGATGAAGTTGTCGAGATATGCTTTCTGAGATTCTCGATCTGCCCCGTAGGCAACCCATTGCTTCCCCAGGAGGTTCTCAACAACCGGCTTCATGACAACGTCGTCGACAATGTACTCCACGAGGGGAGTACGCGTCTGCGGCGTACGTCCCATCAGGATATCGATGAACTCGGATGCGTTGGGTTTCGGGTGCGCCAGCGGGAGATGTGTGATCATGGCATTGAGAGTGTGCGATGCGAAGCGAGTAAGAAGTGTTTCCTCAGAGGTCGAATGCATCCTGGAAGAAGCGAACGCTGACGACACAGATGGGACGAGACAATCATGCTCTGTTCCTGCGCTTTCTGTGTGCTATCCACTGATATACCCGACATAGAAGAACGCCTTGCCCTGGAACTCATTCTTGTGATCGATGCAGTCGATCTCTCTGCAGTCGAATCGGGGAAGATCAAAGGCATCCGACAACTGCCCGGGAGTTTCAAAGAATTGAGTGTGATAGTTTTCAGCGTACAGCCGGAACTTCTGCTTCGGCGTCAGAACGACCACTTTCTTGCGCGCGATCCGTTTCAACTCCGAAACAGCCTTCGCCAGATCTTTGACATGCTCGAGCGTGTGACAGCAGGTCACATAATCGAAAGACTTGTCCGGGAAAGGAAGCGATTCCGCAAAGCCCTCACGCCACTGGATTGTCAGGTGCTCCAGCCTGGCGCGTTCCCCCGCTCGTTTCAGGGCTTCAGAACTGACGTCGACACCGGTCACGTCAAAGCCTTCCTTCGCCAGCCGCAGAGCCAGCGTTCCGATCCCGGCCCCCACTTCTGCCACAGAACCTTTGGGGCCAAGAGCTCCGAGAATCAGCTCTGCATCGGTTTCCTCAACGCAGTCGTTGTTCCTGTGTTTCCACGCTTCGTTGTAGGCCCGCTTCCATTCGTCTTCCGACAGCGATCGATATTTCTTTCTCCAATCGACGTCGAACCAGTCTCCGTACTTCTTCGCAAGCGTTCGCCGTGCAAACAGACGCTGATTGACAGCACTCAGGGCCTCACGAAGAGGGTCTGGCAGAAGGGATTTGAAACGGATATAGGTCGTACGAAGGTTCATTCTGGGTTTCGAATGAGCCAACCTACTGAGACATTGCCTGAATTTCAAGACAGGGACAGCGCTTCCCTGTAGACGCCCGCACCGCGACCTTCTCCAAAACGAAAAAAGCCCGATCGCGATGCGGTCGGGCCTGTCCAATTTGCTCGGAAGGTGACCGGCACCCAAGTCAGCACTTGGGAGGTGACGGTCACCTCGACTCAGCTACTTCACGAACATCATCTTCTTTCGGTCCTGGAATGATCCGGCCTGAAGATGATAGATGTATGCCCCGCTCGAGAGTCCTGACGTGGGCGCAAATTGCGCCGTGTGATGGCCTGCTCCCTGATGCTGGTCGACAAGCGTCGTCACTTCGCGGCCGAGCATATCATACACCTTCAGAACGACGTTTGAGTCGCCAGGGAGATCGTAAGCGATCGTGGTCGTTGGATTGAATGGATTAGGATAGTTCTCATAGAGCCGGTACTCCGAAGGCAGGTTCGAGGCCTCCTCAACCGAGACTGCGACGCCCGCCTTGATGAGGGGCAGCTGCTGGAAGTTCCGGAGAAGCACCGCATTCAGTTCAGTCGGATTGACGCCAAACCACTGGCACAGCACCGACGCGTAGACAGAGCGAAAGTCGTACTGCATCTTGAGATTTGAGCTCGAGAGGTCCGTCAGGCTTGGATTGAAACCGAGCACGCCGTTCGGCACACCGCCGTTGATGCCCTTGCCAAAGACGAACATCGGCGCTGCGGTGCCGTGGTCCGTTCCCCTGCTGGCATTCGACTGCACCCGGCGGCCGAACTCTGAGAAGGTCAATCCGATGACGCGATCTTCGACTCCGAGTTGTATCAGATCATTCTGAAATGCGAGCGTGGCGTCTGCCAGCCGCTGCAGCAGCGTTGCATGCGTCCCGATTGTGGAGTCGTTCGAATCCACCTGTGCGGAATGGTTGTCGAATCCGCCCATGCTCACGATATACACACGGGTCTTCAATCCTCCGCCAATCAGTCTGGCGACGATCTTGAGTTGATCGGCAAGGGAGTTCGATGCGGGGTACGTCACCTGGGTCTTGATCTTGTCTGCGGCGGCCTTGACCTGGGCCGCGTACTGCTGCGAATGGAGCATGACCTCTCTGATGTAGGTGAGTTCGTGTCCTGCCGGAGTCTGAGGGGGTGTGTCCTGTCCCCCGGCGGAGACGCCGTTCACAAGCTGATAGAAGGAATTGGGATCCTGAATGGAGATACCCATCGACCTCGACGGCCCTTCGAGTGCGGTGGATGTGACCGCGCCGATCTGGATCGCGAGGGGGTCGGGCATGACCTGATTGGGATAACCGGTTGGATACCCGGAAAACTCCTGGCTGAGATACCGTCCTGCCCATCCGTCGTTGAGGTATTCGTTCGAGTTCGCCGCGGTGAGCCAGATGTCAGTAGCCCTGAAATGCGAGAGGTTCGGGTTCGGATACGAGACGCCCTGCACAACCATCAGCTTCCCCTGGTCGTAAAGCTGTTTGAAACCGGTCATCTTCGGGTGGAGGCCTGTTGCGCTCGTAAGCGGCAGCACAGCGCTTTGCGGGATGGCGATGTTTCCCCTGGCGTTGTTGTATGCCGTCAGTTGGTCGAGCGGAATGACGGTATTGATTCCGTCATTGCCCCCTGAAAGCTGAACCAGAACCAGCACTCTGTCCGTCGCCGAGTAAGCACCGATGAGCGCCTCAAGAAATGGCGAGCGGCCAAATGCCCGAAGCGGGAGGCCGTTCAGCAAGAACGGCATTGCTGTTACCGGAACAACACCACGAAGAAAGTGTCTGCGTTTCATGCGTCCCCTGCCAATAGAAAACGTTGTCAGCGAATTACGACAACTGGAATTCCGCCATCCGGAACATGAACTTCAGGAGCGGGTCAAGTGATTTCAACACGTTGGTCTTGTTCACTGTTGTCTGACCTCCCGGCGCCCAGTAGGCGTTCCAGACCGCCGTCCACTCATACTCATCCATCAGTTTCAATCCCATGGCGTTGTACATCAGGTAGTCTTTCTGAGACTGTGTGAGGGGGATTGGAAACAACGCGTCTGCAAGTTCCGCGATGAGTTTGTAAGGATCGCCGGGCGTCCCCATGGTCTTTGCAAACACGAGCCGGTCCAGCGTGAGTCCCGAAACTCCGGTGAACAGGAGATCGGTGAACCCCCCGACCCCGGCTCGCAGCGGCAGCGTCGTCGTGCTGATCCATAGTTCGTAGAAATCCGGCACCTGATAGTATGCCTCCCAGCCCGCCACGTTGGGCGGATCAAGAAGATTCATCTGGAGATTTGAAGCGCGCGATCGAAGGTCATTCAACGGACGGTAGTAGGAAGTGTCCGTCATGGGCGGAACCGAAATCCCAAGCTGCCGGACCGTCCCCGCCACGAAATCAATGGGGTTTTTGATCACGCACCCAATGTTGATATCGTCGTAGAAATTCGCACTCCGGAAGAGCGCATCGAGAACCGGCTGTACTTCGTAGTTGTTTGCCATCATCGTCCGGGCAAGCGGCACGATGACGTTCTGCTCCGCCGCGGCGTCGATGTCGTAGTACACGAACCAACGGTAGAATTTGCGGCACATATACTTCGCCACACGCCCGACGCCGTCGGCATCGGTTTGCGCAAAGATCATGTCCAGCAGGTCATCCAGCTCTTTTGCGCCATCCGTCCCCGCACGTCCCGCAAAGACCTTGTTCCCGTACGCAGAGGAGAATTGCTTGCTTGTGGAATCGTGACGTGAAGCGGTGAAGGTCGAACCGATGGCTGCGCTCGTCGTGTCCCGATATCCCGTAACGGTATAGCCGGTGAGCATTCTCGCCGCGGCCTGGACATCCTGTTCCGTATAGTTCGTGTAGTTTCCCTGTGCGATCTCGGCTCCTTTGCCGATAGTGAACAGCTCCTGGAGTTCACGCCCGTAATTCTCATTTGCGCGACCGACAACATTGGTGTTACCGTTGAGATACAGGAGCATCGCCGGATCGAGCGTCACCAGTTTCGTCAACTGCTTGAAGTTACCAAGTGCATTCCGCCTGAACAAGTCGAGTTGTCTGTACAGGTATCGCGAGTCGGTCACAGTATCCAACTCCGTGGGAAAATGGTTGTGCCAGAACAGAACCATCTTCTCGCGGATAGACATGCCCTGGCGAATCATCAGACCGACCCACCACGCTTTCAGATAGGCAGAATAGGTGCCATCGTTGGTGGAGTCGAAGGCGGAGGTCACCCACGTCTGGCCCGCGGCGAGCGGTGCGGGACCTACAGGCGGATCCGGAAGAGGCTGCGGCGCGAAGAGAGCGTTGATGGTTGCGTCCATCGACTGCGAGGCGGCTTGCTGGATCTCAGCTCTCGTGGGCCCGAACATGGTCCGGCGAAGCAAGTGCGCCGCGGTTTTTGCGTTCCACTCAGCAGCGGGGATGGGCTCAATTCCCTTCTGCGACCGAATGAGATTTTTCGTCTGGTTGCCGGAGCTTGAGAACGGACGGTCGGAAGTGGAGTACGATACGCCGGATGCACCAGTAAAGAATTGTCGTCGATTCATGCGACCTTTGATCGTGGTTGAGGACGATTCATTCCGGCTCGGAGTCTGCTGTTGTGCCGAACCAAAGCATCATTCCTGCGACAGAGTTGATCGTGTGTGGGAAAATCAGACTATTGGTTAGTCGCTCTCTGAAGAGGCGAAGTTTAATACGAAGGTAGACAAATGAGTAACGGAGAGCAAGACCTGCGACCGTCTCACGAAACGGGCGTGCCGCAGGTCACACGAATTGGTTGCTAGTAGAAAGGACTCTCTTACACTCCGGGGACGAGAAGAGATTCAACCTTCTCGATGAACGCCTTGTCGGTTGGCTTAACACGAGACGAAAACATCGCGACGATATTTCCATTTCTGTCAACCAGGTATTTTTGGAAATTCCACTTCACATCCCCCGGATAGGGTGAATCCTTTGTGATGAATCGATACAGAGGGTGCTGGTCGTCCCCTTTCACGCTGATTTTCGAGAAAAGGTCAAACGTCACGTTGTACTTCGATTCACAGAAAGTCTTGATCTCCTTGTCTGAGCCTGGTTCCTGTTCACCGAAATTGTTGGCGGGAAAAGCGAGGATGCGAAGCCCCTTTCCTTTATACTTCTCAAACACTTCCTCGAGGTCTTTGTATTGAGGGGTGTACCCGCACTGCGACGCGACATTGACGACAAGAAGGACATCCCCTTTGTATTCAGCGAGAGACTTGTCCTTGCCGTCGATGGTTTTCATCGTGAAATCGTACATGCTCTTTTTTCCCACAGCTGCTTGCTCCTTTGGCTGTGAAACGAGCACCGATGATACAATGATAATGAACATGAATGGGAGAAACAGGCTGGACCGCATCATGGTGTCGTCTCCGTTCTACAATGTAATTGACAGAAGTTGCCGGACGTAGTACATAACACCACCATTGCGGAACAAGGTTCCCAAAGACAAGGGATGGAAGACACGCTTGTCGTCAGGAAGAGACGGAAGCAGGCGCTTCCGGCACAAGCACCCAGGCGATGATATACCCGATAACAAATGGGAAAACGCCCGTGAGGATACCGCCAAACACAGCGGCGAGTCTCACCACGGTAGGATCGACATTCAAGTATACACCCAATCCGCCGCATAGACCAGCGAGTTTCTTGTCAGTATAGGATCGATAGAGTCGTTTCATAGGTTTCTCCTTTTTTAGCGCTCACGTACGCGTACTGTACCATGATCACTCTTTACCCTCAGCAGAGGTCCTCCCCCATTCACGGATGTGCGTGCCTCATAGCCCCTGCGACGGTCAGTATCACGATCGCGGACCTTCTCAAAATCCGACACCAGTCGTGCGTGCTTCCCGATGGACGCTTCGAGATCAAATCCCCTGCCTCTTGGGATACTCAGTTCGATCTCTCCCTTGTAGGTTTCCACTCTCGAACGCCCCGAAAGGTCGGCGAACGCGACGTGCGCTTCGCCTTTGTAGGTCTTCAGCTCAAGACCGCCCGACAGCCGACTCATCGAGACTTCGCCCTTGTACGTCTCAATGTCCACATCCGCCTGGAGATCCTCAATCGTTGTTTTGGACTTGTAGTCTTTGATCGAAACCCGGGTGGATCGGGGCACCTTGATCGTGTAATACACGGATGGCAGGTTGTCTGAACTTTCGCCGAACAATCCAAGAAACCCGCGATGTCTGCGTTTCGCATGCTCATAGTCGGTTTTGATGCGCGCTGAACCCGAGGTGAGGTCGATGCGGACGTCGGTATCCTGGACCATTTCCCGCTCGTAACGATCGCTTCCATCCGCTTCGATTACGGCGTGTATTTCGATTTCCGACTTCTCCCACGGAAGGATGGTGATGCTCCCCTTGTATGTATCGACAGAGATACGGCCATTCGCACCAAACGGGCCAGATTTCCTGACTTCGCGGCTTTCCTGGGCAATCGCGGAAGTGAGGAGAACCAGGATGAGAATCAAGGTTAAGAATGCTGGGCAGGAGTGTTTCATGAGGCTAATCCTTTGATGTCCGGTAATCGAAGACAACGTACATGGTTCCTACGAGTCCGGAACTTCGGAAGTTACAAGCCGCGGCGAGAAGTCACGTCCAGAGACTCCAATCCGGGGAATCAGAATTTCAGATCCTTGCCGGTCCGTAGTTTCGTAATGTAGATGATCTGGCCGACATGAAGAGCGAAATGTTCGACGACGATGGAAAGGACTTCGAGGATGGGGCGATCACGCTCCTGAACAACCGTGCGGTCGAGAAGACGATTGGGGTCGAATCGTCCGAGTGTTCGATCCGCCTCAAGAAGCGCCTGGTGCAGCCTGCCCAAGATTTCATCCTTCGGGACGCGCTGGCGCTCGGTGAACTCCAGCAGCTTGTTCCGGGTGTCGGGTGCTCCGCCGATCCCCGCGAGGACAAACTGGTTCAGGTTGCCCGTCAGATGCAGCAGCAGGTTACCAACGCTATTGTTGGTTTCATGGCCACGCCACCAGATATCGTCCTGCGACAATTCCTCCACACACTTCTGCACGCGTGGCCAGTACTGATTGAGGAGCCGGAACCGGCACCACTCGACGTACACTTTACCAAGGTCGCTATTCATCGCTCAGGCTGACCCTCCTCATCTGTTTCTTCTGGCCGTGTTTCTTCTTTGTTTGAACCCGGCGTTCCTTTGATCCGCGCGTCGGGGCTGTGTTGACTCGTTTCTTTCTGACTCGTAGTGCCGAACGCAGGAGTATCGAGAGTTTTTCAATTGCCAGCTGCTTGTTTTCCCATTGACTTCTCGACTTCTGGGAACTGATGTGCAGGATCCCCTCGCCATCAATCCTTGAAGCCAGAACTGAAATGATAGTCCGCTTTTGGTCGTGACTCAACGACGTCGAACGGAGGACATCAAACATCAGCTCAACGCGCGTTTCGACCTTGTTGACATTCTGCCCGCCCGGTCCGCCACTGCGCGAAGTGCGAAACCGCAACTCCGCGTGCGGGATGGTGACCAAGGGATGTTTGTGTTGAACTGAGTTCACTGCGCTATGATCTCCGGGGTTGGCATGTTCACTGTGAGGCTGTGTTGCGGCCCAGGTGTTTGTTGAACCAGGCTATCATACGCTGACCGATGTCCTGAATGAATTTCGGCTCCTGCGGACCGTGGGGTGTGCGCGGATATGCAATCATCTCAGTGGGGCAGCCCTGACGGCGAAGAGCGTGGTAGAATTCGTATCCCTGAGAAGCCGGAACGCGGACATCACTCAAGCCATGGATGACCTGGGTCGGAGTTGTAACTCCCTTCACGTTGAAGACAGCCGAATGCTTGATGTACGCTGCCTGACGATCCCAGAACTCGCCTCCGAAATACGAAGGGAGAAAGCTCAGAATGTCTGAAGTCCCTGTGAAGCTGACGAGGTCCGTTACACCAGCCCCAACGCTCGCGGCCTTGAAGCGCTTCGTGCGCGTGACAGTGAACGAAGTCATATAACCGCCGTAGCTCCAGCCGCAGATGATGAGACTGTCAGGGTGGGCGATTCCCATGGCAATCACTTTATCGACTCCTGACTGGTCGTCTTCGTAATCTCCAAAGCCCCAATCGTTGATGTTTCCGCGCCGAAACTCAGCGCCATACCCGCTGCTCCCCCTCGGGTTCGGACGCAGAACAGCATAGCCTTGCTGAGCGAAGGCCTGAATCGGATAGATACTCCCTGCTGCGGTGTAGGTTTGGAGGAACACCCCGGCCGGACCGCCGTGGACATTGAGTATGAGGGGATATTTTCTCCCCTTCTCATAGTTTGCCGGATACGTCAAAAGCCCTTCAATCTCTTTTCCATCTTTTGACTTCCAATGGATAACTTCCGTCTTCGCCACCGGCAATTTCGGGACATCCGCGTTCACCTGAGTGAGCTTCTTAGGTATGAATGTCTTCGCGCTGGCGGCATGGATTTCCGGGGGTGTTTCGCACGATTGATAGACGAAGGCAAGGACAGTTCGATCCGCATTGAACGATACACCCGAGAAATTGCCAATACCGGTCGTCACTGGTATTGGTTTCGCACCGTCAATCGGGACGGAGAATACGCGGTTCACCGTTCGATCCGACTCGGTCACGAACACTCCCTTTCCGTCGCCCGACCACGCTACGATTCCAAAATTCCGGTCCGGAGTCTCCGACAGCTTTTTCGGCTCGCCGACGCCCGAAGGCACAACGTAGAGATCGTAGGCGCTTGCCCAACTCGTTTCTCCTTTGTCGGATGCAAAAGCGATCCACTTCCCGTCGGGAGAATAAAGGGGCGACGAGTCTGATCCTTTCCAGGTAACCAGGGATTTCACAGCGCCGCTGTCCGATGGGACAGTGGCGATGTCGGTCGTCGGCCAGACATCAGCAGAAGGAGTTTGTTGGTGAGCAAACACGATCGTCCTGCCATCGGGAGCCCAGTCGAACGTCGTGACATGGAAATTACCGCCTGTGAGCCGCCTGATTTTTCTCTGTGCCTGCGCATCGGCGGTTACGGGGATAGCATAGAGGTGAGCGTATTTGAGATTGGCGTCCTCAACAACCATGTCCCGTTTTTCTTTCTTCGCCTTTTCTTCCTGTTCCGTGTCGGGATCGACCATTGTGTACGCGATGCGTTTGGAGTCCTTCGACCAGGCATAGGAACTCACGCCGGCCTTGGCATCGGTCAGCTGCTCGGCCTCTCCTCCAGTCATCCTCATCATCCAGACCTGGTTCTTCCCGCCTGGCCCACGCGAAGAGAGAAATGCGAGACACTTCCCGTCATGAGAAAATGACGGATTGGTGCACGACTTCTCACCGTAGGTGAATTGATAGTCCGATTTCCCATCCGCCGACACCACCCAGATCTGTGTCAGGAACTCCGATTTTTCCCCTTCCATGGTCGGGGTTGACACCGTGTACGCGATCCACTTCCCGTCCGGTGAAATGGACGTTCCTCCCACCCGTTTGATCCTGGTCATGACTTCTGGCGACCATCCCTTGGGGATGTCCTGGGATAAGGCGTGTTCGGCAACGACAATAATCAGGATGAGAACCGCGCAGAGCTTCTGAAAACGACGTGGTGAGCAAGTCATGGCAACCTCCTTGATGAGACACGGGCTTGAGAAGGAATGTAACAAATGCTTCCAAGAAGCGAAAGGAAAGGAGAAGAAGGGAGAAGATTCAGGAAGAGAACATGGCTCCGGGGTCAGGAAGACCCCGGAGATTTCATCTGTCAGATCAGAATTCGGCGCTCACGCCAATCGATGGGAGAATACCGATTGTTGAGGTATTCTGTTCGGCCGCCTGCAGCCGCTCATTGTATCGGGGAACGTTTGCGGGCTTGCGGTTGTAGATGTTCTGGATATCGACGTACGTGACAAGTTCCCACTTGGTGAAGGACCATCGCCTGTCGACGCGGACATCGAGACTATGGTTCGCCCCAATCCGGGCAGAGTTGTAGAACGCCGGATTCTGGTCGCCGTTTGAGTCGAATGGGGTGTACGGCCTGCCAGTGGCATACCGGAACTTCGTGCTGATCTCCCATTTCTCATTGAAAACATACCCTCCGCCCAGATTGATGATCCATCGCTGATCGAATGAGCTTGGCCGTTCCACGCCGTCGAGCGCCTTGAACTCCGACTGGTTGAAGCTGACGCTTGCCGTTCCATAGCATGGGATCTCTGAGAGCTTCTTCTGCACAAGCAGCTCAACACCACGGGCAAGTCCTGTCCCCTTGCTCGCGAGCGGATCGAGACCAAAAGATGAATAGCCGTCATCGGACCCGCCGAAACCTGCACCGGTATTCGCGAGGACAAGATACGGGCGCGCAAGGCTCACCGGGTAGTTAGCATACTGCTTGACGTACGCTTCGACCGTCACCCTCGTGTCAGAACGGACCGTGTAATCGATACCTGCAACATACTGTGTCACATCAATGAATGCGAGCTTACGGTTTTGCTCGTTCGCCGCCAGCCAGATATACGACGGCGTCTGCGAATATTTCCCAACACTCAAGTTGAGATTCAGCGTCGGAAAGAGCGCGACGGTGTACGAAAGCCGCGGTGAGAAAGCGTACTTGTCGATGAGATCGAAGTAATCAACCCGACCGCCGAGTGTAATGCGCGAGCTTCCCAGAACCTGAGAAACCTGGGTAAACGCAGAGCCTTTGAAACCCGTTGTCTTGAACATCGCATCGACACTCAGCAAGTCCCCAAAACGAGTCTCGAAAGGACGGAGGAACACATCCGCAGCGAACCGAAGCACTTTCGCCTGCGTACCAATCAGGAGCTCAGTGGAAGTAAACGGATGAAGCAGAATGTCGGCTCGCAATGAGGATTCGTATTCCGAGGACGCGTTGGAGAAAATCGGAACCAGATTGGAGTCGGCCTGTCCAAAATTGTATTCGACGTATGACTGGCCGAGCGTCAGAGTCATATAGCCTTTGTCGAAGAGATGCTGCCACGAAATTCCGCCAACGAATTGATTCTGATCGCTTCCCAACACCCGCGAATTCTTGAACCTTTTCTCCTCTGTGTCATTGAAGTACTTCACGTTGTCGAGCACTGCGATGGCAAGGACACTCAGCTGGTCTTTCGGACCGAATGAAACGCTTGCTTTGCTCAGGAAATCCCAGTACTCCGGCACGAAGCCAAAACCCGCAGCCTTGAAAATGAAATCGAGATAGCTTCGCCGCGCGGAGAAGAGCACAGACGCATTCGAGCCCACCGGACCTTCCAAGTTCAGCCCGAACTGGCTCGCGGAGATGGTTGCTTTTCCGCCGAGCGCATCCTTTCTGCCGTCCCGGAGGTTGATTGTGAGCACCGAAGAGAGTTTGTCACCGAACTTGGCTCCGAACCCACCAGTGGAGAACGAGGTGTTTTCCACGAAGTCGAGATTGACGTAACTCAGCGGTCCTCCGCTGGCCCCCTGGGTTCCGAAGTGGTTGATGTTCGGGACCTCGATGTTGTCGAGGACAAAGAGGTTCTCTGACGGTGAGCCTCCGCGGACGATTAGATCATTCCGGCCTCCATCCACCTGGGCGACTCCGGGAAGGATCGAGATAGCACGCACCACATCTTCCAACCCTCCGGGAAGTCGTCGGATTTCTTCATTCGACTGCATCAGCGTGCTCAGCGGCGTATCGGGGATTTTCGCAAAATACCCCGCAGTGATTTCGACGCCCGCGATCTTGATCTCGTTTTCCGTCATTCCGATTGAAAGCTCCGTCGGCTTCACCGACGTGACGACAACGTCCGACACGGTGAGCGGGAGATACCCGATCAGCGAGGCCTGGACGCGAACCGTGCCGGTAGGAACGCGGCGGATGTCGAAGCGGCCGTCAGGATCTGTGGAAGCTCCAAGACCGGTTCCGAGGATAACGACATTCGCGCCCACGATCGCCTCTTTTGTCGTTGCATCGGTTACTCGCCCGGTGACTCGGCCGAAACGAGGCTCTTCCTGTGCGAATGTTGTGAGCAGACCAAAAAGCGTTAAAAGAAATGTAGATTTCAGGACGTTCATGATTACGATTGCTAATGGATATGAATGATAATGGTATGGGCGGCAGTTCATCCGCTACACCATGAACACCGAAGGGCAAGGCGGCAGTTCCAGCGCAGAGAAGAAATATCGTGCAAAACGTGCATTTGCTCAAAATGGGCCATTTGGGCCAATCTGTCCCCAGCCGGCCGGATGCCGTCAAGCCCTGGTTCAAACGACGAGAAGCGTGCCGGACTCCATGATCATCCTGTCGTCAAACCAGACTGTCGGTTTCTTCACTAATCCATCGAGGTGGCTGGCCACACGCACCGATCCGCCCATGGACTTGTTGTCGCCGAACGCGATGTGGATGGTCCCCATGACTTTCTCGTCTTCGATAATCAGACCAGTGAGGATGGCTTTGTCATTTGTGCCGATACCAAACTCTGCGACGTTGCGGGCATCCTTGCCATGGGGCTCAAGCAACGCGATCAAACGGTCCGCTTCTGCGCCGCCTTTGATGTCGGTTGCATAACCGTCTTTCACCGTGATCGTGATTGGATCGTGTACCATGCCGACACCGGCCATCGATCCATCGACCACCACAACTCCCTGCGACTGGCCTTCGAGCGGAGCGAGGTAGGATTCGCCTGTCGGGAGGTTACCCCAAAGGCCCTTCTCGCGAAACAGTCCTGAACTCGCATGCGCCTCCCGCCCTTTTATCGGCATGGTGATATCAGTGCCACCGGGCGCCTTGACACGAATGACCGAGGTCTTCTCCATCTCACGGCAGAGGCTGAACGTGCGCTCAGCGATCTTGTGATAGTCGGCGTTCATGCAGCGGACCATGATTTCTTCGTTCACTCCTGGTAGCGTCGCCACGCGGACTCCTTTTGCGCTGGCCGCCCGTCTCGAGTCCGTGTGCGTGAGTGATTTCGAGGTCGGACAGAGCACGACATCGACCATCTTCATCAATTCGGCGATTTCAGCAGGCGGTTCCTCACCATTTGTCTTCCGGGGGAGCATCTCAACGATCATCACTTCGGCGCCAAGATCCTTCGCTGCATTCCAGAGTGCGTATCCGATTATCCGGAGCGGTTCATCGGTGACGATTAGAACTCGCTCACCCGCTTTTGTGCCCATGCAGTCGCGAACAGCAATCTGAGCTGCGGAATAGAGCTGGGTTGAGATGTTCATCGTAGTGCCCTCGTGGTAAGACGTGAGACGTAAGAAGTGAGACGGTAAGCGATTACTGTGTTGGCTCTCTCTTGAAGCGAATCAGGCCGTTGAGAAGAGCGCCAACTGTTTCGAGTTGGGTCGAGGCCTTCAGGTTCTGTGCTGATGTGAGAAAGCCCAAGACTTGGCAGAGCTCGATCTGAGTGTCAAGTTCACTTAGCGACCCTCGCGCAATCATATAGAATTGAATCGATTCTTTCTTCGTCTGGCGAGCTGATCCTTCGGCAATGTTGCTTGGGACAGACACTGCGGCTCGACGCATTTGCGAAATCAGGCCGAACCTCTCGTCGTCTGGCATGAACCGTGTGAGATCGTAGATCACCTTCACCAGCAACATTGATTCCTGCCATACTCTCAGTTTCTTGTGTGCGCGTTCCACGACAGACCTCTTTTCCGTTTCACATCTACCGTCTCCCGTCTACAGCCTTCCGTCTTCCGTTTTCCGTCTACCGTCTCTCTCTTTTCTGCTCCCGCTTCACTTCCCACCCGCCTTGATCGTTTCCAATCCATGTGCATGCGGGCCGGTTTCGCTTCTCCGGAGAAGATACGCGAAGAGGAAGCCAAACAGTCCCAACGAAGAGAAGATCCACATACCGAGATGATAGCCTCCGGGATTTGTCACACTCGCTCCGGTGTAATCATTTGCCCAACCGATCAGAAAATTGAACCCGGCGAGTCCGATATTCTGTATCAATGTCATCAGCCCGTAAGCTGTTCCGAGCTTCGACTGATCCACAAGGTAGCTGACGGACGGCCACATGATGGCCGGGATGAGAGAGAAAGCAACTCCCATCATCGCCATCGGGACAAAGAGGGAGATGTGAGTATAGGCCATCATCAGGTACACTGGCGTGAGCAGCAGTGAGCCGAACATCATGAACAATGACCGTTTCCCGACACGATCGACCAGAAGGCCGAACAGCGGTGTCGCGATCATGGCGAACGCCGTCAACATGCTCGAAAGGAATCCTCCCATTTCGCGTGAGGTGCCATGGGCTTCAATGAAAAACTTGACAGCAAATGTCTGAAATGGAAAAATGCCCGAATAGAACGTGATGCAAAGCGCCACGATGTACCAATAGGATGTTCCAAAGTTCAGGAGGTCCTGCCATTTCACCTTGTCGGTTTCACCAGCAGCACCAATCTGGTATTTCTCTTCCGCGCGGCTTTCGAGAATCCAATAGATGAGAGCACCCACAACGCACACCACGCCGAACACGATGCTGATCAGGAGGGGTCCGCGCCAGTGCTCGTATGACCCCGCCGCCCACGAAGGAGAATTCAAAGCGGCGAAGGAACCGAGACGGGCAATCGTGAGATTGATGCCGAACGCGAAACTGAGCTCCTTCCCCTTGAACCACTTTGCAATGGCGGTCGTGACAGCCACGATCAAGGACTCAGCCCCCAGCCCGAACACCAGCCGACCGGCGGCCATCACCACCAGTGTGTCGCTCAGAGCCGTAAGAACTGCTCCGACAAGACACAGCACCGAAAAGATAAAGGTCGATTTCTTCGTCCCAAGGCGATCGATGATAAAACCGCCGATCAAGACCATGAAAATGTTCGGCACGCTGTAAATGCCCTGGAGCAATCCGATATCCGAGTCGGTGAAATTCAGCTGTTTGACGAGGACATCAGCCAACGGGCTGATAGCGTCATAGATGTAGTAGTTGCCGAACATCGCCAGACTGATGAATACCAGGACAATCCAGCGAACGAGACGAGGAGGCTGGGGTTTGGATGAGGCAACGGTATGAAGCGAGTTAGTGTCTGGCATAACTTGAGTTTTAGGAATGAGGAGTGTGTTAGTTGAGTTGAGGGAGCCTAATCGCGAGACGTAAAACGTGAGAAGTAAGACGTAAGAAATAAGACGTGAGACGTAAAAAATAAGACGGGAAACGGGGACTGTGTCGTCTCCCGTCTGCCGTCTCACGTCTGACCTTTAGTTGACGTTTCTCAGGATTGCCAACAAGAACTTCCAGAACTTGTCGACGGTATCGATGTAGATCTTCTCATCCGGCGAATGAACAGCCTGCATTGTCGGTCCGAAGGAGACCATGTCCATTCCAGGATACTTTTCACCGATGATACCGCATTCAAGTCCGGCGTGAATCGCTTTCACTGCGGGCTCCTTGCCGTAGAGCGACTTATACGTCGCCTTCGCCGTCTTCAAAATCGGCGAATCGAGATTCGGTTTCCAGCCGGGATACCCTTCATTGCGTTCGACTTTGGCGCCGCCGAGCTCGAACACGCAACCTACCATCTGGCAGACTTCAATGATCTCCGACGCAACAGAACTGCGCTGACTGGTAATGAGGGATATCTTTCCCTTTTCGGTGCGAATGACCGCGACGTTTGTTGATGTCTCAACCAAACCCGGGATGTCCGCGCTCATCTTGATGACACCATGCGGCAACCCCGAAATCGTTTTCAACACGAGCGCCTGCTGCTGTTTCTTCACCACTTTTCCCCTCTTCACATCCTTGCGCACTTCTATTTCGATTGCCAGATCCGGCTCCACACTAGCCAACTCTGCCTTGGTTGTGTGCTGATAAGCAGCCACAACTTTCTTCGCCTGGTTCAATTTGGCCGCGGGGATATACACCAGAGCTTCGGCCTCCCTGGGAATCGCGTTGCTCTTGTTCCCCCCCTCAATATTCGCAAGCCGCCCACCGAGATCGCTCAGCGCAATCAGCACGCGGTTGAGGATCTTGATAGAATTGCCTCGTCCTTTGTCGATTTCCAATCCTGAGTGCCCCCCCTTCAGCCCCTTCACACGGATCACGGTGCAGACGGTCTTTCCGGGCGCGTTCTCGAAATCGACTTTCCAGATACCGGTAGTGTTCCTTCCGCCCGAGCAGCCGACATACAGTTCCCCCTCTTCCTCTGAGTCGAGGTTCATCAGAATCTTGCTTTGGACAAAACCCGGCTTCAGGTTCGTAGCGCCGGTCAACCCGGTTTCTTCGTCGATCGTAAACAGAAATTCCAACGGTCCGTGCACGAGCGACTTGTCTTCCATGATGGCAAGATTTGCGGCGACGGCGATACCGTTGTCCGCCCCGAGCGTCGTACCATTCGCCATCATGATATTGCCGTTGCGAACGAGTTCGATCGGGTCTTTTTCAAAATCGTGGGCTTTGTCGTTGTTCTTCTCGCACACCATGTCGAGATGCCCCTGGAGGCACACCATCGGGCGGTTCTCGTATCCGGGCGAGGCCGGCTTTCGCACCACCACCGTCATGAACTTGTCCTGTTTTGCCTCGAGCCCGAACTCTTTGGCTTTCTGCATCACATAGGCAGCGATCTGCTTCTCATTCTTCGACCCGCGCGGGATCCTGCTGATCTCAGCAAAGTACTTCCACACGCCTTCGGGCTTCAGACCTTCAATTGGGTTTGGCATTGGTAGATCTCCTTAAGATTTCGTTGTTGCTGCACATTTGCAGCCGTATCGTAGAACTTCACATCATCAAGTGTCTGTCAAGACTTCGTCATTGCGGAGCATGAGGAGCTTCGGCGTAGAGATTCACAAGATCCGTTTTCTCCAACGTCAGGAGGAACTTACGAAGGCGTTCCTGAGCGGACGCAGCAGTATCCCCATACTCGGTTGTCATTTTGCCCGCCATCTCGGCGACGGTCGTCGTCCCGTCGCACATTTTCCACACGAAACTTCCGATCGCGTCCAGCTTGACACGGAAGTGGGGGAACCTCATTCGTGGCACGAGCCAACGCACCAACAGCGGATTGCGGAACTTCGGTACAAGTACCACAACGGTTCCGCTCTCCCCTGTCTCCCAGGGAACACGCTGCACCGGTGTAAGTTCCAGCAGGTTTATCGATTTCTTATCTTGTCGTCGGGCAAACAATGTGAACCCTACCAGTAAGGACAAAATGAGCGGAGCAGGCCTGATGGCGCTACTCCGCTCGACTTCACTACATATGACGAGATTACATCATCGCAGTTGGAGGAGCCGGTTCATCCGGTGAACCCGCTTTCTTCAACGGAACAAAAATGAGGTACGTCGCAAGAACCGCGAAGAACGCTATAGCAAGCCACGGTGCGACATCATTGAAGGCCTCCATCGCCCAGAACTCGGGCGGCTTACCCATGCGATCAAAAATGAACACGACGGCGGCAATGAACAGCCCCATCAATGCCTCTCCGGCGATCAGGCCGGATGCAGCAAGAATCCCCGCGTTTTCTACCCGGGCCTTCTGCGCATCGTTGAACCCTTTCTTCTTCGCACGCTTGTCCACGACTCCGCGGATAAGGCCGCCAATGAAGATGGCGAACGTTGTCCCGAGCGGAAGGTACATGCCGACGGAGAACAACATCGGACTGCGCACCTTGATGAGGATCAGCACCACGCCCATGGCGATTCCAACGATGACGAGGGGCCATGCCATCTCGCCGCCGACAATGCCCTGAGAAAGAGCTGCCATCAAGCCGGCCTGGGGAGCGGGAAGATTCTTGCTTCCGAAGCCTCCTGTAAGAGGGTTGAGAGCGAGATCTGAATTGTGAAGAACGTACAACGGGAAGAACATCACAAGACCCGCCAGAATGACGCCAATAATGTCACCGATCTGCATTTTCCATGGTGTTCCTCCCAGGATATGTCCGACTTTCAGATCCTGCAGCATCTCGCCTGCGACAGCAGAAGAGACGCAAACTACCGCAGCGACACCGAGAACCGCAGCGACCCCCTGAACGCCGTGAACTCCGACGACGACCATCGTCAATGCTGCAACGACCGTGGTGGCCAGCGTCAGGCCCGAGATGGGATTGTTGGAAGAACCGATCATGCCGACCAGGTTTCCCGAAACCGCCGCGAAGAAGAAACCGGTGACGAGCATGACGATGGCGGCCAGGATAGCGCCGCCGATAGCCTGAGTAAAATAGAAATAGAGCGCTATCATAAGGATGAAGACAACGACGATCCCGAGGAGAACCACCCGGAAGGAAAGGTCTTTCTCGGTGCGAAGTGTCGTCGTTTCGGAAGAAGCCGCTTTGCGAACGTCTGCGACACCCCTCTTGATTCCAAGGAGAAGGTTCTTGCGCATCCGCCACAGAGTGAAACACGCACCAACGAGCATGCCGCCGACAGCAATCGGACGCACGATAAACCGGTAGAGGTGTCCTGTCAATGCCGGCCAGTTCTGCGTCCCGTCAACCGCGGTGTACTTGTCAATCATGTGGGGGCCAAGGAAGAAGACAAGCAGAGGAACAAACAGACCCCATGCCAGCAAACCGCCAGCGAAGTTCAGCGCGCCCAGCTCGGGGCCAATAATGTATCCGACGCCTATGTAGGCAGGCGTGATGTCAGGGGCTGAGAACGTCGTGATTCCGCCAGCCGGGACTATGTTGGAATCCTTCGTGAGTCCGAGACGGACGAGGCTTTCTTTCAGCTTCCCGACAGGAATTTGAAAACTGTTCTGATAGAAGAAAGCTCCGAGTCCGTCCTTGGTGCCGATGTCGGCTCTTGAGAGCAGCTTGACCAGTGCCCCAACGCCCATCGCCTTGAACAGCTGCATCGCGGCTTCCGTCCCCCGCTGCCCTGCTTTGTGAATCTCGCTTGCCGCCACCGATTCCGGGAACGGCAGCGAGGAATCTTCGACCATCACTTTCCGAAGAATCGTGACAAACATTATTCCGAGGATGCCGCCGAGAATCATCAACGCACTTGCAGTGAGATATTCGGTAAGCATGTTGGCGGTATCGAACTTCCAGAGCTGCAGAACGACAAACGCCGGAATGGTGAAGATCGCTCCGGCCGCGACGGACTCGCCGATTGAACCGACGGTACGGGCAAAGTTCTCTTCGAGAAGCGAGCCTTTGTAGATTCGCAGGATTGCCATGCCGATTACCGCGGCCGGGTAGGTCGCGGCTATCGTCATGCCTGCTTTGAGACCGAGGTAGGCGTTCGCCGCGCCGAGGACCACGCACATCACCAGGCCGATGATCAGCGCGCGGACGGTGAACTCCTTCATGTCGGTCTCGACAGGAACGAACGGTCTGAACACCGGTCCGCCCCCGCCACCGCTCTTCGTATCTGCCATATCTGTCTCCTTCGCTTATGGGTTAGAGAAAACTGGTTCAACGAATAAATATTGCCTTGGTAATATACCATGCCATCGCCGGGTTTTCTTTCAGGCGGCGTGTCGAATACGCATACCATTGTTCTCCGTACGGCACATAGACCCGCAGCCTGTGTCCGGCCCGCACGATTTCATCGCGCCTGGATTCACGGACGCCGAGCAACATCTGGAATTCATACTGCGCCGGTTTCAGACCGAGTTTCTGGATGAGCTTCATCGCGCCGTCGATGAGGAAATCGTCGTGCGTCGCAATCCCGACGTACGATCCCCCCTCGAGAATGATCTTCAGCAGCTTCATGAAGTTGTCGCGGATTTCCTGGCGGCCCT
Organism: Ignavibacteriales bacterium; assembly: GCA_026390595.1. Lineage (NCBI taxonomy): Bacteria > Pseudomonadati > Ignavibacteriota > Ignavibacteria > Ignavibacteriales > Ignavibacteriales bacterium. Next base: position 49,121 of record JAPLFQ010000015.1, on the reverse strand, counting down.
TGAAAGCGATCGCGGGAGATTCATTGTAGATACCCTTGCAGAGCCGGAAGTTCGCGCCTTCTCTGACCAGGGCACGCACGTCGGACTCACTCCGGTGAAGATAGGACTGGATAACGACCCCGGTATTCGAAAACCCTTCCCCTTTGAGTTTCCGGTAAATCTCAAGCGTGTTGTCGGTGGTCTGGGCGTCCTCCATGTCGATCCGCACAAAATTTCCCAGCTTTCGGGCCTCCTCAAGAATCGCCCGGATGTTCTTGCGCCCCAGTTCCTTGTCGATGCTCAACCCCAATTGCGTTGGCTTGATCGAGACATTGGAATTGAGTGAGTTCTGGTGGATGGCCTGGAGAATCGGGAGGATGTTGTCACGAACCGCCTGCGCCTCGCGGGCGTCGTTCACGTCTTCGCCCAGAAGGTCCATGGTCGTCATCATCCCCGCCTGATTGAGCCTCTTCACGGTCTTGACGCCATCGGCGAGTGTCGTGCCGGCGATGTACCGCGCCGCGACCCGACCCACGATAGCCTTCGGGATGAGCGGCATCGCGGTGACTACGAGCTTATTCAGAAGGGACATAGCAAGATATTCAAATGAGTGAACAACGCGGAAGGGATGCAGCGATGCGTGCCGTGTGCAAATATCAGAGCTGCAGACCCATTACGGCGGAAAAAAGATAGCCACTCAACCCAAGAAAAGCAACTAAAAAGCCCTTCAACCCTGCCTCGATCATACTCAGAAGTGAACAACGAATCCAACTCTGGGCTCAATCCGCTTCTGCGGCTCGTAGCCGGTGACTTTTCCCGTCACTTCATCACGCACTTCGGAAAACGTCCATTGATAGAGCATCGACACAACGAGGTATGGCATGGGCTGATAGCCGACCTGAGCATAGAGGAGTGAATTGTTGTCAAGTTTGAAAATCGCTCCCACGTTCTTCTTATCGTATCCGGCGTTGAAAAGAATGCCCGGCAGCGCTTTCATCGTCTCAAGTTCGAGGTGAAGCGTGCCGCCATTCGGCACTCCTACAGGAGCCTGGTATCCTCCGACGATATTGAATGTGTTGAGGATGCTGATCAGCAGTTCTCCAAAATAGCCGTCGTACGATTGCGCCCCTTTCAACATCTGTGCCTTGCTTATGAACCGCGTCGTGTCGAGAAGTTGATACCTGTCTCTCTCATAGAACGCGTCAAAATAGGATGGAACGAAATGATCTCCCACGAACCGTCTCTCGTATTTCGCGTCAAAAGTCACAAGGCCGAGCCCTCTTAGCTCTAGATTAATTCCGACGGTAGCTCCGCTCCCGTACGTGAGGATCTTCGCATAGTCGGCATACAGGGTGGAATGCACAACGTCGTGGGACAGGAGAGGAAGTCCTAGGTCAACACCGATGACCGAAAGCGCTCCTCCTCCCTGAGCGCTGCCAGTGCTCCCACGCGCGTCTCCCCATGTTTGGTTCGCGTTGGCGTTCAGGTCCGAAGCGAAGGTCACGCCTGCCTCGAGCCCGCCGATAATCGGCAGGGCAACGGCATCTGTGAATTGCAGAGGCCGCGCGTACCCGCGAAGGCCGAGGACGCCTCGGCCGGCAACATCGCTGTACATCGACTCGAAACCGACCTTTTGAAAATCAGCGTCAAACTCGACTCCAACCTTTCTCAGATCGTAACTTGCCGTGTTCCGATACATGTACATGATAGAGCCGTGACCGATGCGAGAGTAGTCGAGTGACCCTACGCGGGCATACAAGGGTTCATGTTTCGCACCGTAGCGGAGATACCGGATGAGCCGGAGGTAACTGTAGGCATCCTTAAAATCCTCGTGGCGCACCTTCCCGTCTTCGCCAACGCGGATATTGATGTCCAGCCCAACGCCGATTTTCCCAAACGAAAGCTCAGGTGTAAGATTGAAGAGGTAATACGGCTTCCCATCGATGATCGTCATGCCAACGCCGCCGGTGATCGACTGTTGATCCTTCAGCGCTGAGAACCGCGAGGGCTGCCCCAAGGGAGTTTGAGCGATCGCTTCATGGAACGCGAAAGCCAGCAAACCCCAAATAAGAAGTATCTCGAAAGGCCGCACAGTCGATTTCATTTATGCTCCGAATAGAATTCTGCAGATCAGCACGGCACCGAGCATGCCGAAGACATCGGCGATCAAGCCTGCCGGCACTGCGTGACGGGTATTCTTGATCTGGACCGATCCGAAATAGACAGCGAGCACGTAGAACGTCGTCTCAGAGCTTCCGTACATGGTCGATGCCAGGATTCCAATGAAGGAATCGGGGCCATGGACTTTCATCAGCTCTGTCATAATTCCAAGCGACCCGCTTCCGGAAAGCGGCCTCATGAGCGCCATGGGAAGAGTCTCCGGAGGCATGCCGATGAGATTCGTTGCAGGCGCAAGTAGAGCTGTGAGCAATTCCAGAGCTCCGCTCGCACGGAAGATGCCGATCGCGAACAACATCGCGACGAGATATGGAATAATGCGGATGGCAGTCGTGAACCCTTCTTTTGCTCCCTCCACGAAGACCTCGTACACGCGGACCTTCTTCAAGATGCCGTACCCGAGGAAAATGAGAAGAAGAAGCGGGATGGCCAGGATGGAGACCACGTTGATGATTGCACGGAAGAGATCACCCATGGGACACCCCCTTTCCCGGCTCTGCTTCAAAATCTTTCCGATACCTAGGAAGCCTCTGGAGGAGTTTTGCCGCGATCACACCGGCCGCTGTTGCGCACGCGGCTCCGAAGATTGAGGTGCCGATGATAATTCCAGGATTTGCCGAACCAGCCGACGCGCGTACCGCTATGGCAGTCGCAGGAATCAGGATAAGACCGCCGGTATTGATCGTGAGGAATGTGATCATGGAGTTCGTGGCGGTCCCGGTCTTCGGATTGAGTTTGTTCAGTTCCTCCATCGCCTTCAGCCCCAGCGGTGTCGCTGCGTTGCTGAGACCGAGCATGTTTGCGGCAATATTCATGATCATCGCCCCGATTGCCGGATGATCCGTCGGAATATCCGGGAACAATCTCCTGGTAATCGGGGTCAGCATCCTTGTGACAATCCGGAGAAGGCCCGCCTCTTCGGCAACTTTCATCACGCCAAGCCAGAGTGCCATGACCCCGATCAGGCCCAGTGCAATAGTGACAGCCGTCGAAGCGTAGTCGAGCGCCGCCTGCGTGACTGCTTTCATCTTCACGAAGCGGACGGGCTCGATAACGACCTGGACCCTGGCCGTCTGCTGGTCCGGCGCGATCGTCATTGTTCGCACCACTCCGGTTAATCTCTCCCTGTTTGCAGCGGACTTCGCCATTTCCCTCCAACGATCAGGTGTCGCCGGAACAATGGGGAGAGCGATTTGAGATTCCATTCCCGAGACTATACTGATGACGACCGGCTGACGGACATCGGATGCGGTCGATTTGGCTCCATAGAAGTCGTTATATGCCTCGGCCGTGAGCAGAAGTTCACCCTCCCATGTTTGCCTGAGCGAGGTGGGTGATTTATGAATCACGACGGACGCTTCCAAAGGAAGGCCGTTGCGGTAGGTGTTCTGGACCTCGTCGCGGATGTCGTTTCCCACTGCAACAAGAATTCCGATAGCAATGAGCGAAATCCAAATGTAATTGAGCATGACCGGTCAATGGATAAGAAATGGGATCGGGTTGGCTGGGTGCGAGTAAAGCTAATTCTTTTCGTCCCAAAATCAAGGAGAAACTCCCCCATGCCGCACCCCGACGCCGCGTCTTTGCAATGAACCGGGAAATCTGTATCTTGGTCAGAACAGAGAGCATTTCTCTTTCCGGCAATCCCATGGCCTCATTCACTTCCGGCAACGATGTGGACATTCTCGAGGCAATTGACCGTCTGCTCGAAGTGGGGAGAATTCGAACTGTTCATTCGGGTATCAGGTCGCTGAAAGAGCGCCTCTCGTCAGACTCGAACACGATCCTCACGCTTGGGTCTTCCAACGACGAATCTCCCCTGGCAAGCATTCCCCGGGACCATTTCCTTTCTCAACTCGATCAGATCGAACGCACAAAAACCCTCCCGAGGGCCCGGTACTACCTTGACAGATTGAAACGCTCCCTCATCAAGGTCAAGACCCGCAAGATCAACGACATCAACCTCAATCGCTGGAAGGAATACAAGACGATCCTGACGGACAGTCTCTGGCTCCTCGACCGCCGGGATGGAACCGGCGGTCACTCGTCCTGGTACTGGGGAAATTTCATTCCGCAGATACCGCATCAGTTGATGATGAGATACACGAAATCGGGAGATTGGGTCCTTGATGCGTTCGCAGGGAGCGGGACGACCCTGCTGGAAGCGCAGCGACTGAAACGGAATTGCATCGGCATTGAACTCCAGTCGTCCGTGGCGAAGAAGGTCGGACAAACGCTGAAAGGAAATCACGCCGAAAGCACCGGAACAATCGTTGGACTGGAGGTCGGCGATAGCAGGACTATCAATATCAAGCAGGTTCTGCGGAAGTATGAAACACAATCTGTCCAGCTGGTCATCCTCCATCCACCCTACCACAACATTATTCAGTTCAGCAAGAGCCGCCGTGATCTTTCGAATACCCGGACGCCGGAAGATTTCGCGGAGCAATTTGGAGCAGTCGTCGACAATGTTACGCCGGCTCTGGACGATGGCCGCATGCTCGCAGTCGTCATCGGCGACAAATATGAGAAGGGGGAATGGAAGCCGCTCGGCTTCATGGTGATGAACGAAGTCTTGAAAAGAAATTACAAACTCAAGAGCATCGTAGTCAAGAACTTCGAGGAGACCATGGGCAAGAGGAGTCAGAAGGAGCTCTGGAGGTTCCGTGCCCTGGCCGGCGGGTTCTACCTTTTCAAGCACGAATACATTTTCATTTTCCAGAAAGGCTAGAGGCCCCTTCGAGAACTTTCACACAAAGCCGCCCCGACAACGAGCGTCGGTGTAAACAACGAACGCAAAGCAGGTAATGATGGTTTGATTTCCCAACGGTTTTCTTGCAGCCTGGCGCCTTTGCCTGCCCGCCTCGGGCAATTCCAGAGGCAGGCGGGCGTGAGGATTTTTGTGGCAGCTTCTAGAAACGTGAAGGAGAAGGGCAATGGCAATGACCCCTGGCGCACGCGAAGAAGAACTGAAGAAACGCTTCGCTCTTCCCCACGAATGGGGACAACGCCAGCGTGAAGTCCTGCCTCGATCACTTCGACCAGGCAAAACTGTTCAGATTCAAGTTCGAAGGAAAGCAGGATACCGTTGCAGATTTGTTGTGGAGAGTGAGATAAGTGCACCATACTTCATGATTCGTTATTCGTTGTTCGCCATTGGATGTTCACCGGTTCAATGTGGTCGAAATGGCATTTCGACCTACAACCGGAGCAACAGAAGCCCCCACACGACGAGCGCTCCTGCCAGCGCGCACAGACCGTTCACAACATCGTTACCAAACCACGGGATTCCGCGGGCAAGCTTCGTGGTTTTGCCGCAGTGGATTTTTCGCTCCGTAGTTTTTTCGCACACAACACACTTGAACTGAGCCTGCACCGTCGCTCCGAGCAGACTGTCGGCAAGACTGCCTGCGATGCCTGCCGTCACGACAACGAGCGTCGTCCGAAGCTCCGTGTACCAGGGATATCCTGAGAGTGCCACCACAGCTGCACCCACGGCTCCTCCCATCGATCCATACTCTGAAACTCCACCGCTCGTCCCGGGCTCTACGGGCCTGAACGAAACCACGGAATAGGTTCTTCCCTTCCCCAACACTCCGATCTCCGTACTCCATGTGTCAGCGGTAACTGCGGCAAGCGATCCAAGATAGAGAGGATAGAAATCGTAGAGGGGAAACAATCCGGAAAGAACCGCGATCAGACCGGCGACGCCTCCATTGGCCAAGACCTGTCCCCAGTCACGCGTGCTTGATTTCTCAAACACCTCGTCGAACATCGTTTTCTGAGATCGGCCGTACCTCGAAAGTAGGCTTGAAAGGAGGAAGAAGGTGACGATCGGTACCGTCCATCGCCACCCTCCGGTGCCGTAAATAATGACAGCCAGGATGAACGTGGCGAGAGAGCCGCTGAGGGTGAGCAAGCGCGCTGCGCAGGATGCCGCCGCGGCGAGGAAACCGAACAGCACAGCGGTGAGAAACCGGGCAGACATTGTCAGAGCAGGTTGCCGACAGGCTCAGTGGAGCGGTGCATCAGCGAGAGGACGAGAAGATCGAGGACCAGATGAGGATCACGCGATGTCGATTTCATCACTGTGTCGGCTTCGAGCAGCGCTTTGAAGTTCTGCTCGATCTGGTCAACGTCGAAGTTGGATCGGAACTCAATATACTGCTTGACATAGTAGGGCGGCACACCGATTTCACGCGCGATCTCCTGCTCGCCCATTCTCCGGGCCTTCATATCTGAGAGCTTCCACAGCTGAGTGAAGAACCGTGTCAGCATCACAATGATCATCAGGGGCGCCTGGCCGGCTTCGAGCATCCGTTCAAGAATCCTGATGGATTCCTTTGCATCCTTCCGCCCGATCGCGTTCTGGAGTTCGAAGATCGTGTACCCTTTTGTCGCTCCGACGACCGCCGCGATATCCTCGACGTTTACCTTTTTCCGGTCACCGATGAAAACAAAGAGCTTGTCGATCTCGTTCTGAAGGGATCTGAGAGAATTCCCCACATAAGCCTGCATGAGGCGGCACGCCTCGGCATTTGCCTCTCTTCCCTGACGTTTGATGCGTTCAGCGATCCAGGCAGGCACCTGGTTGTCGTAGAGAGGCTTACATTCAATCACTTCCGCCCTCTTCTTGAGATCCGTGAAGGGCTTCTTGCGAAAATCCGGGGCGATCGAGACAAGCACGAGCACTGTCGATTCGAGCGGATTGTTCACGTAGGCTGAAACGATTTCCTTCGCGATCTCTGTGGTCGCGAGTTTTTCAAACTCCTTTACAACAACCACGCGTTTCGCGCTCATCATCGGGAACGATGTCGCATGCGCCACAACGTCCTTCGCCTCGGCTTTGCTGCCATAGACTACGTCGAGATTGAAGCCCTTCGTCCCTTCGTCGAGTGCTTTCGAGACGATCAGCTGTATTCCTTCATCAATGAGAAGGTCTTCTTCTCCATGAAAGAGATAGATCGGCGCAAAGTGGTCCGACTTGAACGATTGTAGGAATTCAGCGTAGGTCATCAAGGTTCTTCGAAAAACTCCACGGTTCATTGGTGAGTGGTTCGATGGTTGTTGAACCAATCACCATTTAACCAATTAACCAAATGCCATTTACTTCACAATGGTCACTTTCTTCATCACCACATCCACTTTCGGCTTTCCGTCATTCGGACCCATCTGCGGAGTGATCTCGACAGCGGCGATGGAATCGACGACGTCCAACCCCTTCGTGACTTTCCCGAAAATCGTATAGTTCTTCGGCATACCAGGAATGTCGCGCAGCATGATAAAAAACTGGCTCGTATTCGTGTTGGGGCCGCGGTTGGCCATAGCGAGCGTTCCGCGGACATACCCGGCCTGATAGGAGGGCGTCGAAGGATTCAATTCATCCTCGAATTCCTTCCCGTAGATACTCTTCCCTCCAGTCCCCGTTCCGGTTGGGTCACCCCCCTGGATGACGAACCCTTTGGAAATCCGGTGGAAAATAATCCCGTTGAAGTAACCCTTCTCGGCAAGGCCAGTGAAATTGGCTACGGTCTTTGGGGCGTCTGATTGAAACAGTTCGATTTCAATCGTCCCCTTCGAGGTCTCAAGTGTGGCATTCACGGTTTTCTTCTGGCACCCTTCAGTTATGATTATGAGAAAAAGAATGAGCAGCACTATAAGTGATCGTTTCATTGATTCCTTTCACGAAATGAAAAGAATGCCTGCGATGCCGGCGACAAAGCAATAGAACGCGAACCAGCTGAATCGGCCCCGCTCGATGATGCGAAGCAGGAGCTTGATCGAGACATATCCCATGATTGCTGCGGCAACAACTCCCACGATGAACGGGCCAAATCCGATTTCGGCCCCCTGGTGGACGATTGTCTTCGTTTCCAGCAATGCCGCCCCCGCAATAACGGGAACAGAAAGGAGAAAAGAAAATCGTGCGGCAAGCGCGGGGGGAATGTGAAGGAACAATGCGGTGCTGATCGTCGATCCTGAACGTGATATTCCGGGCAGGATCGCCACCGATTGCGCGATACCAATAATAAATCCAGACACGGCTCCCACGCGCTTACCCTCGAGTGCCACCGGAAACCGGGTCAGGAACAAGAACAAACCCGTCACGACGAGGTTGACCGACACCAGCTTCGGATCGCGAAACGCCTCAGCAATCTGATCGTGGAATATCAACCCGACAACCGCCGCCGGCACCGAAGCGATGATGATTGCCGTGCCCAGGCGGAAGTACTCGTTCGTCGCATACGCCGCCTTCCAGGTCTGTGTCCGGGCAGCTTCCAAGAACGACCTGAAAATGTGACCGATGTCCTTTCGGAAAATGATGCACACTGAAATGAGCGTTCCGAAATGCACGAAGACGTCAAACGAAAGCATCTCCGGATTGCTGACGTTGAGGAGCTGCTTGAAGAATACCAGATGGCCAGAACTGCTCACAGGGAGGAACTCTGTGAGACCCTGAAGCAATCCAAGTATGGCAGCCTGCAAAATGGACATTGGCGAACGATAGTTTAAAAGAGTTGAAACGTGACGCCGAATTTCACTCCGGCATTGAAAAAATTCATCTTCGGAAGATCCGGACCACTCCGCGCAACCTGGGATGCCCCGGCACTGCGCGACAACGCGCCAAGAAAATCCCACCGCAGATCAATCCCGATGCTCCCATAGAATGTATCATCGAATTTCGTATTCCCGACGGCGTCGATCTTGAAACCGGGCCCGCTGATGCGAAACGTCTCACCTGCACCGATCAGCGGGAATGACTGATCGAACTTCGCGAAATGGTAGCCGGCGCCGCCCCCGAACTTCAGCCTGAACCCGTCACCGAACACCAGGTAGTGGAGAAGCACCGAAGGCATATGGACTTCATACGCAATCTCCGTCCGCGCATACGCCGATCGACTGTCGATGGAGTACGACTTTAGAAGCATGCTGTATTCGATTCCAACACTCCAATCACGCGAGACCTGGAGCTCGGGAATCACATAGAATTCAGCGGCCGAATTGAACTGATCAACCCTCTGATCGAGTGGCGGCTGCGCCAGAGCATTGATGTAGTTGGCAAGCAGCGGAGTCGAATGAACGGCGATGCCGAGCCCTGCGGTGACATCGAAGAACCGATTGGCATTCTGAAGCGGCGACTGTTGTGCGCTCGATGACTGAAGAAAACCGCCGAAGAACAGCACGAAGGCGTATCCGGCTGAAACCTTCCCTGGTCTCACAGGGAAACCGGCACTCCGACTTGCAGCGATTCCATAATCTTGAATGTCGCCTGCGTCGTCGCAATGAGACTCTGCAGTGGAATTGGCGAAGGCTTTCCCTCCTCGATTGCCGTCAAGAACTCGCGCACTTCAGCGCGATGACCTTTGTCGACACTGGAGAGCTTGAACTCACGCTTCTTCCCGTTTTGATAAAGCGAAAGGCGCTGGAAATTATCGATCACGGCAGTCCTTCCGGTCGACGAGATTTCCAATCGCTCCTTCGGGAGAGAAGCATCCCCGTTTGCCAGATAGGTGATGGTTCCGACGGAGCCGTCCTGGAATTTGACCGTGATGAGTACTGAATCATCATCCGACGCACCGCCGGATGCCGCGGAGAGCGATTCCGCAAAAACCTTGACGGGCTGAGATGATGTGATGTACTGCATCAAATCGACAAAATGGCAGACTTCGCCGATGATCCTTCCGCCCCCTTCAGCCGAATCCCGCGTCCAATGACTCTTCGGAACGAATCCGGCGCTCACCCGGTACTGCATCACATACGGGCCCACTGCGTTTTCGAAAAACCTCCTGGCGTGCACCACCTGAGGGGCAAATCTGCGGTTGAAGCCGACCATCAGCAACGGCTCCTTGCCGGCAGCGGAGGCCGATTCGCAAGCATTCTGGATTTCCCTGAGTTCGGAGGCATTCAACGCGAGGGGTTTTTCCACAAAGACGCTCTTCCCCGACTTGAGTGCATCCACCGTGAGCGACGCGTGCAGGTTGTGGCGTGTCGCGATAAAGACCGTATTAATCGATTCATTCTTGAACACTTCAGAGGGGTCACTGGTGGCGTTTTCGAAACCAAACGTCCGCGCAACGTTCGTGGCATTGAGACCATTCCCGTTGCAGACTGTCACGAGCGACGTCGTCTGCGATCGTCCGATGTGCGGGAGGAGGAAGCCTTGTGCGAAACTTCCGGCTCCGATGAATCCCACACGACTCACCTTGGGACCCACTTCGGCCTTTTTTGTTGAAACCTTCACTGAGCGGGGCAGCTGCTCGAAGACTTCCGCGTCTGATTTTTCATAGTCGAGCAGGACACCGATGAAGTGTTCATGCTTCTTCGACGATACGCTCGTAATCAACGCATATGCGGCCTGGGCTTCGTCAAGCGGGAACCGGTGTGTCGTCAGGTGGTGAAGATCGACCTGACCAGTCGAGAGAAGCCGGAGGAATTCGAGCATGTTGCGGTTTTCGCTCCACCGCACGTATGACGCCGGATAGTCTTTCCCTCGCTCTTCGTATTCGGGATCATATCGGCCAGGGCCGAGCGACCGCGACAATCTGAAATCAAGCTCTTTCATGTAGTACGGAGCCCTGGGAAGTGTCAACCCCACATCTCCCACCAACACGACCCGCCCCTTCTCCCGGCACAGTTCACCGGCCAATTCCACGGTGTCATTGCTTTGCGTCGCCGCGGTGATAATCACCGCGTCAGCTCCCAGCCCCTTGGTGGCCGATCGGACGACATTCTTCACATCGCCGGTATCACGACGAACTGCGACATCAGCACCACTCAGCCTGGCGAGTTTGACCGAGGTATCGTCCAGGTCGATTCCGACCACAATACATCCATTTGCTTTCAGCATCTGAATCGTCAACTGGCCAAGAAGGCCAAGACCGATGACCACAACGGTTTCCCCGAGCGTCGGATTGACCTGCCGGATTCCCTGGAGGGCGATCGACCCGAGAGTCGTGTATGCCGCATCGTCAAGTTTAACTCCCTTCGGGATCCTGGCGCACAAATGCATCGGGACTACCACGTACTCGGCATGGTTCGCGTAGTTCGCCCCGGCACACGCGACAAAGTCACCCGCTTTCACCGGCAACTCCTTCCCCCCTGCGGCAACAACCTCACCCGCGACGCTGTAGCCGATCGGTGCAGTCGATTCAAGTTTGGTCTGCACCCGGCGATACGTGCTGATGAGTCCGTATTGCCTCACCTGATCCAGAACCAACCGGACGAGTTCGGGCTGCGCTTTCGCCCTTTGGAGCAGCGAGGCCTTGCGTTGGTTGATGCCCGCCCGTTCCGTTCCGGCGCTGATGAGCGAACAGTGCGTTCTGACAAGCACGAAACCGGGCTTCAATGCCGGAATCGGCACCTCCTCCACACGCACATCGCCTGTTTTGTTGTGTTGCGTCACTTGTTTCATATTCAAACCATCTCGTTGTCGGAAGTTCCGTTGACCACCTCGGAAATGTGCAGGTGGTCTTTGAAGAAGTAGTAGAGTCCCACCACCGTCGTGATGATGTACCCCATTTCGTGAGTAATAATCGAATAGCTGAGCGCCGTTACATTGTCGACACCGTAGAGGCGGACCAAGGCAAAAGAAAGAAATTGATGATACGTCCCCAGAGCCCCGGGGGCAGGGAACGCGAAGGCGATCGTGGAAATCGTCAGCAGAATAACGGAAGCGCCGAAGTCCAGGTTGTGTCCTGCCATGGTGTGGAATGCATAGAAGGGAACGTAGAGACTCAGCGCATAGAAAAAGTAGATCAGGAGACTTAGCACCACGATCATGGGGTATTGTTTCCGCATCTTGGAAACCGCAAACCCGCTGAGAAACGAATCAAGGAGCGACTGGTATTTGGCCTCCAGCCGCTTCGGAATGAATCGTTTGAGAAAGCTCAGAAGCCGGAAGAGCGATTCTGCCTTGAAGAAGAGAACAACGAAGAAGACCAGGAATCCGATGGATCCGATGAAGAAAAACGGCCTGACGGCATTCACGTTGCTGAAGAATGGATCCAGAGAACCAGGATACAGGAAAAGCATCAGGCAGAGGATGAAGAGAAAAACGACCATGTCGATGATTCGTTCGATCACGACAGTCCCGAACGCTGAACTTTTCGAGATATTTTCAGACTTGCCGATCGCAAACGGGCGCGTCACCTCGCCGACGCGGGGAAGCAGGTTATTCACCATGAAACCGATCATGACGGCTGAAAACAGGTTCCGGGTCGGGATGTTCTCCTTGATCGGGGCAAGGAGGTACGCCCAGCGCACCGCCCGCAACCAGTGACTGATGACCACAATAGGAACGAGGAGCGCAACCCAGACATAATCGACGTCCTGGAGAGAGGCCCATAACTCCTTGATACTCACACCGCGAAACGCGAGGAACAGAAAGAGGCCGGCGAGGAGAAACCCCAGGGCAGTCTGAAGGACTTTCTTGAGTCGTGATGGCATGAGGGATGATGGATGGTTAACGCAAGTCGACGACTTCTGTGCCCTGCGGGGCTGTGAACGCGAACGTGGTGTCCTTCAGGTTCGTATTGATCTTGATTTCCTGGACCGTGTAGATCTTTTCCGTGTCATTGACGTCGAGCATTTCGACTTTCTTGACAACCCACGAACCTTCGTCCACCCAGACCTTCATCGACTTGATGAAGGACTGATCGTCCTTCGGAACAAGCTTCAGCATGATCGTCGACTTCTCTGAACCGGCCTCGGGCTGAACAAGGGTCACGTAATAATTCGACGGAAGATTCAGAAGAAACTGTTCGGGCGTGAACGAGTCGCCTGTTTCTTTGTACCGGTCGATGAGGACCTGCTTGTTGACCGGCGAGAACGACCACACCGTCGTGCCGTCGGTGACGAGCGTCTGGTACTCTGTTTCGACGCGGTACCGGTGCGGCTTCTTCATCTTGAGCGTTCCCGAAAAGCTCTGCTCGATCTTCGAGAACCCGAATTTCACGTGCTGAGTGAACCGGGCAGTCGCGTCCTGTATCGACTCGTATTTCTTCTGCATCCGGTCGGTGACTTCTTTGACGGTGTATTCCTTCTGCTGACCCAGGGCAATTCCGCTGAACACCAACAGCCCAAACACAACACTTCGCATCACAGACTCCTCAAAATAATATCCAGTTCAGCATCAGTCTCCACGAGCACCTCGCGCGCCTTGCTGCCGTCGAACGGTCCGACGATGCCCGCCGCTTCCAGTTCGTCGATGAGCCGGGCGGCCCGCGAATAGCCGACCTTCAGCCGCCGCTGCAAAAGTGAGACCGATCCCTGCTGATGCCGCACGATGATCTTCGCGGCTTCTTCAAACAACTCATCGGTCGATCCACCGCCAGCTGCACTGCTCGCCTTCTTCTTCTCGAAGACGGAAGGAAGCATGGTTGGATGACTGTATCCCTTTTGTTTCGAGATGTGCTGAACGACCCTCTCCACTTCGTCAGCGGAGATGAACGCGTTCTGCACTCGAATTGGTTTCGGGCTCCCGGCGGCGAGGTACAGCATGTCGCCGTTCCCAAGCAGCTGATCCGCCCCATTCATGTCGAGAATGGTGCGGGAATCGATTTTCGACGCCACCTGGTATGCGACGCGCGCAGAGAAATTCGCCTTGATCACGCCGGTGATGACGTCCACCGATGGTCTCTGGGTGGCCAGGACGAGATGGATACCGACAGCCCGCGCAAGCTGCGCGAGGCGCGCGATCGGCTCTTCAACTTCTTTTGCCGCCGTGATCATCAGGTCGGCAAGTTCGTCAACCACAATTACGAGGTACGGAAGCTTCCTGTGCTTGATGGTTTCGGTGTCATGCAGACGGCCCGATTTCAGCCTTTCGTTGTAGTCCGCGATATTCCGCACGCCGGCCGCAGCGAGGCGGTCATACCGGTTCTCCATCTCGATTTCGACGCTCTTGAGCACGAGCACCGCGTTCCCCGGGGTGGTAACGATTTCTTCATCGATATCGGGGCACACAGCGAGAAAATGCTTGTTCAACTTTCCATATTGCGACAGCTCGATCTTCTTCGGATCGATGATAATGAACTTGACGTCGCTCGGATGGAGCCTGTAGATCAGGCTCGTGATAATCGTGTTGATACCGACGCTCTTTCCCGATCCCGTCGCTCCGGCGATGAGGAGGTGAGGCATCTTGGCCAGATCGTCCACGCAGGCTTCGCCGGTGATCGTCTTCCCGAGCGCGAGCGGCAGAGCGCCTTTGAAATCCCGGAACTTGGAGGAATTGATGATCCCGCGGAGCGTTACCAGTGCGGGATTGTGGTTCGGAATCTCAACACCCACAGTCCCCTTTCCAGGGATCGGAGCGATGATGCGGATGCCTCGGGCTTTGAGAGCGAGGGCGATGTCGTCCTGGAGGCTTTCGATTCTGCTGATCTTGACTCCGGTCGCAGGCACGATTTCATAGAGCGTCACCACCGGGCCGGGCGTCACAGAGACGCTTTCGATTTCGACACCAAAATCCGCCAGCTTTGACCGCAGGAGCTCTGCATTCGCCTTCAGCTCTTCTTCGTCCACTTCTTCTGACGTTCGTGCGATATCGAGCAGCTCGACTGAGGGGAATATGTAGTCTATCTCTTCTTCTTCGACGTCTTCTGCAGCCGGCCGCTCATCGAAGTTCACTTCTTCTTCCTTCACCGGCGCGTTGATATCCAGAGGCAAGTCGCCTTCGGGCTCACGCGGTGCCGGATCTTCGTCCGCTTCCTCGTGGAGAACGGGAGGCTGAACTTCCGGCCGCTCTTCCCTCACCGGGGGTTTCCGCATGATCGGCGGGGGCGGCACATGTTCCTGAGCATCGCGTTTGATTTCGACGGATCGTCGAGGGGCCGGGGATTCTGCTTCTTTCGCCGCTTCGAGCTTCGACTCTGACCTCTTCCTGCGGATCCACGCCATCAACCGGGCCAGCAATTCCTGCAATCGTTCATAGGTTTGCTGGATATCAAGATCAACCAGAAGGGTCAAGACGACGGCGAGAAGTCCCAGAAGAAGCAAGAAGCTTCCCACCAAGCCGATCAGCTTATACAGCGTATTCGCGGCAAAGTCCCCGACAGTACCGCTCCATTCCATCGCGAGTATCGGGACATCGCCGATGAGCCGCATCGAGCCCATCAGGGCTGAAAACAGAAGCGCAATGGCAACAACGTAGTTGGTGGCGAGGATGAGTTTGTGCAGCTCCTTCTTCCGCAGCAAATACCATGACCACGCCAGCCCGAGGAACGGGAGCGCGATGATGCCGTACCCGATAGTTGAGTTGATGAACCAGTTCGAGAGTATAGCACCGAGCAAGCCAAGGAGATTCTGCGTCCTGTCGGCCTTCGCCTGGAGCGCCTCGTCCGGAGTCAGCACTTTCCAAAGGTCCACGATACGCACCTGCCCGTTGGACTGATCGGCGGGAGTGTACGACACAAGGCTCAGCAAAAGCATGAAGGAAAAGAGAATCCCGAGGAACGACCAGATCTGTCGTCGCCGATCGGGGTTCTTTTTCTTCTGTGCGTCTTTGGGTTGGTTGGTTGGTTCGGCCATAGTGTTCAGATGCAGCTCACGAGCCCGGTTTAGCGTTTGCCGGGTTCTCACCGTCGGCGTGGCGCGGTTCCTCGCGCTTGAGTTTGATCACGTTCCCGCTGAGAATCGGAAGAATCGCATACGAGTCAACGGCAGCAGCGATCTTGATGTCTTCCAGGAAGCCGATTTCTGTGAGATACCGGCCGTGTTCGGTGTTCTTCATCATCTTAAGCAGCGACCGGCCATAGGTCTTGTAGAGCGATTGGGAAGCAAGAGCGGAATCCGTCAGTTCCACCGCCAGTTCCTTGGCCGCGGCAAGCTTGTGTACAATCATTCCCGCACAGACGGCATCCTCCAGGCTGAAATTGCTGAACGCATTTGCCCGCCCGGCGCAGATGAGAACAAAATCCTGCTTGATTTCCTTGATGAAGTCGATCACTTTGGAGATATTCACGAACGTCCCGATGGCCAGGTTCTGGGCGAACCGGCTCTTATACATCGCCACCGACCCGTTCGTCGTGCAGAAAATGATGGACTTCCCTTTCACGGTCGCTTCGGTATACTCGAGAGGAGAGTTTCCGAGGTTGAAGCCCTGGATGGTCTTCCCATTCCGTTCGCCCCCGCGCAGTGTCACATCCCCAAAAAGGCTCCCCGAAATCTTGACGGCGTTTTCGATACTCTCGACCGGGATGATCTCCCGGGCGCCGTTGTTTAGTGCCACCGCGATCGTGGTGCTTGAACGCAGCACATCAATCACGATGATGTTTTTTCCCCGAAGCTCCAGTTCGTCAAGCTCAAAAGGATCAAATCGAACGTCTAGTCTCATGCGATAACAACCTGTCTGATTTTACTTTTGGATAAACGGCAGAGTCACGATCGATGCCCCGACTTCCTTGCCGCGTATGAGCACCGCTATGGAGTTCCCCGGATTGCCGGATCCTGCGGCAACGTACCCAAGCCCGATCGCTCGCTCGAGAGTAGGAGAGAACGTGCCGCTCGTGACATGTCCAATCTCGACGCCGCTTGATGAGAGCGGATAGCCGTGCCGGGCAACCGCTTTTTCGGAGAGATTGAATCCGACGAGTGATCGTTTCAACCCTTCCTGTTTCACCTTCGCGATCGCCGGCTTTCCCACGAAGTCTCCCTTGCTCAGTTTGGTGATCCATCCCAGTCCGGCTTCCAGGGGATTCGTGGTCTGATCGATGTCGTTGCCGTATAGACAATATCCCATTTCCAACCGCAATGTATCGCGCGCACCGAGGCCAATCGGCTTGATACCAAACTCTTTCCCCGCCTCGAATACTGCATCCCAGACTTTTTTCCCGACGGCAAAATCAGAGTCAAAGTAGAGCTCGAAGCCAAGCTCACCCGTGTAGCCCGTCCTAGAAATTATCATGTCGACGCCGGCCAGCGTGCCGCGTACGAAATGATAGTATTCAATGGGCGAGAGGTTGACGCCCGTAAGTTTCTGCAGTGTCGTGAGCGAGTGCGGTCCCTGGACAGCCAGCAGAGAAAACGATGCGCTGCGGTCCTGCAGATCGACATCGCCACTCAGATGCGACTTCAACCAGTCAAAGTCCTTCTGCGTGTTGGAGGCGTTCACCACAAGCATGTAGTGATCACCACAGTGATAGACCAGCAGATCGTCGACGATTCCGCCATCGTCGTAACAAAGCGCCGAATACTGGACGCGTCCTTCAAAGAGCTTCGAGACATCGTTGATTGTCATCCGCTGCAGGAAGGCAGCCGCGTCCTTGCCGCGGACAATGAATTCACCCATATGTGTGACATCAAAGATGCCGACATTGTTCCGTACCGCAAGGTGTTCATCGATGATGCCGCTGTACTGTACGGGCATTTCAAACCCGGCAAAGTCGACCAATTTCGCGCCGAGCGACCGGTGGATATCTGTAAAAGCAGTCTTCTTCATGGCTATTTCTTCTGGCTCTTGTTCCAATCCTCCAGGAACTTCTGGAGTCCGGAGTCCGTGAGGGGATGTTTGATGAGTTGCTCGATGACTTTGAACGGAATCGTGCAAATGTCCGCTCCGATCATTGCCGCTTCGACAACGTGAAGCGGATGGCGCACGCTCGCGACGAGCACTTGCGTTTCAAAGTGATAGTTGCGATAAATTGTCACGATCTGACGGATGAGGTCCATCCCGTTGTGACTGATATCGTCAAGGCGACCTATAAAAGGGCTTATGAAATATGCCCCGGCTTTTGCTGCGACAAGCGCCTGCGTCGGAGAGAAACAAAGAGTCACATTCGTCCGGATACCTTCGCCCTTTAAGGCCTTGACTGCCTTGATCCCGTCCTTAATCAGGGGCACCTTCACAACGATATTCTTGTGAATCTTGGAGAGATCACGCCCTTCCTTCATCATTCCGTCAAAATCTGTCGAGACCACCTCTGCACTGATCGGCCCGTCGACGATGCTGCAGATCTCCTCCAGCAGCTTTCGAAAATCCTTCCCCTCTTTTGCGACAAGGCTCGGATTGGTGGTGACACCATCCAGCACTCCCATGCTCGCTGCTTCCCTGATCTCTGCTATGTTCGCGGTGTCGATGAAGAACTTCATGAGCGATTCCTCCAAATAATGCCGTTACCTCAGGGATACATACGAAATCCTACTATCGCCTGCCGGCAGGCAGGAAATTCGAAGGAAATCCAAAATTCAAATCTGGAAAGCAGGCTTGGTTTGCCTTGTTTCGCGCGCCGGATTTGTTTGGGGTTTCGAATTCCGTGCCTGGACCTACATCTTATACTGCTCCGTGATATCTTTATTCTGTTTCACCGAGAAGAACCGGAAATCATCCATCGCAAGCGCCGGGTCCTCAACGACCTTCACCTTGACGAAGAACTTGAACATGATTTTCGTCATGCGACTGATGGTCCCCTGGGTGAGATAGCCCGCAGTGTTCGGATTGGCGTGAAGCTGGAGGCGGAACTCGCGGGATTCCGATTTGAACCTCCGGATCCACCGCTCGATCTGGTTCAGCGTCGATGTCTTCGATTGCACGAGGCCCGTTCCGCCGCAGGTGGGGCACGCGTCGCTGAGACTCATCTGCACGTTCTGACGAATCCGCTGCCGGGTGATCTGCATAAGACCGAATTCGGTCATCGGCAGCACCGTTGTCTTGGCGCGGTCGCGCTTGAGCTCCTTCTTCACCTCATCATACACTTTCTTTCTGTTCTTGTCATCGTCGAGGTCGATGAAATCGATCACGATGATACCGCCGATATCCCGGAGACGAAGCTGGCGCGTCATTTCGCGCGCGGCCTCGAGGTCGGTCCTGAGCGAATTCAGTTCCTGCTCTCTCTTCGCCGCGTACCTGCCGCTGTTGACATCGATCACAGTCATCGCTTCCGTCTTCTCGATGAAGATGTATCCGCCGCTCTTGAGCCACACCTTCTTGCTCATAAGCGTCTGGATATCCTTCTCCACCCCGTACTTGTCGAAGATCGGTTCCTTCCCCTTGTAGAATTCCAGCCGGTCGAGCATGTCAGGGGACATCCACTGGACGTACGCCTTGATCTCCTTGAACAGCTTCTTGTCATCCACACCAACGCGTTCAACCCGGTCCCCGAAGAGATCGCGGATCACGCTCGAAGTCGTGCTCATGTCTTTGTAGACCAATGCCGGCGGGTTCTCGGTCTTGACCGCCTTTTCGATGTTCGACCAGACCCTGAGCAATTCTTCAAGGTCCTGTTTGATCAGGTTGTCTTCCTTCCCTTCGGCGACAGTCCGGATAATTGCTCCAAAGCCCGGTGGAAGGATCGGGCGTACGATTCTCCGCAGCCTTCTCTTTTCTTTGAAGTCGGCAAGTTTCTTCGAGACTCCGACTTTGCCGTCAAACGGAAGCAGCACCAGGAACCGGCCCGGAAGGGAGATTTCGGATGTCACCCGCACACCCTTCTTGCCGACAGGTTCTTTCGTGATTTGCACCAGAATGTCCTGCCCCTTCTGAATACTCACTTCCCGGTCAGTCCGGTGATGACGTTGGCTGTCGCCATTCGTCTGGCCGGATCTACGTGAGTCGTGGGACGGCGGGGGAACGTTTGTCGAGGGAGATTCGCCTGGAGCGGTCGCGGGAGCAGCGGAAGACGGCTCGTGATCATCATCATCGTCGTCTTCGAACAGGGCGTTGTATTCGGATATCGAGGAACCGATGTCGGAGAAATGAAGGAATGCGTCTTGCTGAAGGCCGATGTCGATGAAGGCCGCACGAATGCCGGGCATTACCTTGGCAACCTTGCCAAGATGAATATCCCCCACCATGCGCTCCTTACCGGGTGTCTCTACAAAAAGCTCAGCGAGTTTTCCATCTTCAAGAATGGCGATACGATGTTCGTTCGCCGTGGAATTGATAACAATTTCCTTTTTCATGCGGGAATCCGATCCACCTCAGACTCCACTGTATGGGAATGAGACTCATCGCAGCAGACGAAAATGGACGAACCCCCATTTGGCGCGGCGAACGGCCGCAGGGAGAAATTCGTGTAAAGAACCGTCCAGATCGACCTTCGCGTTGGGCCAACCAGATCTCCTCACGCCGCGTATATCGGGAAGGGATCGGGATGATGACCCCGGTCCGCCGGTAGGCGTAGCAGGGCACAGTCCACATAAGCGTAAGACTGGTGGTGAGAAGTGAGATGATGAGTAAAGAGATGAGTAGTACCATGAGTTATGTGCCTGGTTTTTATTCACTCACGCAGAGCAGTGAACAGCCAACGGGGCGGGCTTTACGGGCTGAAGCAGCCAGATCACCTGACTGCGACAAATAAAAAGAGGTCAAGCGACCCTGTGTCACACAAAACTCTTTGCCGACCGTTGCTTCCTTCCGGACCTGGCGGGGTTGAGCAACGTCTTGTTGCACAGGACTTGACCTCAATGAAGTAAGAAAAACCAAAGAAACTCTCCGAGATGGATGAAAAGCTGGTTAATTAGTGATTGGTTAATTGGTTAGCGGAATTCGACGGCATTTCTCACCATCCACCAATTAACAAATTAACTATTCACTAATTAACTACATCGTGGAGCTGATCGGGCTCGAACCGACGACCTCTTCGTTGCGAACGAAGCGCTCTCCCAAGCTGAGCTACAGCCCCCTAGCAATGGCCAATTGTGAATGGTCAACGGCCAATGGGCAATGAAAATGTACTCAGAAACTGAGAAAAAAACAACGAGAAACGCGGTCTAACCACGGCGTCGGAAGAGACTGTCGATCCGGGCTTCTAAGTCCGCCGGATGGAACGGTTTCACCACGTACTCGTGCGCTCCGAGAGTCGAGCAGCGGATCCTGTCTGCTGTGCTATCTTTGGATGACAGGACGATGACCGGCACCTGGGCAAGGGACCGGTCCTCGCGCATCCGGCGAATTACCTCGAAGCCGTCAATTCCGGGCATCGAAAGGTCGAGTATCATACAATCCGGGAGCTTGTTCTCCTTCAGCCAATCGAGCGCCTGTTCGCCGTTTTCGAGGCACACAACGTCAAATCGCTGCCCCAAAAGAGTCTCGAGTATCATGCGGATCGCCATTTCGTCGTCTACGACAAGGATGGTTTTGTCCATGGTAATTCCCTATTACTTGCATTATTGAAGGAATGCTGAAGAAATCGCAGAAGACTGCACATACAATCCTCTGTGGCTGACGTCTAAACATTCTTGAATTCACATCGCTTGGCACAATCGAACCACAACTGCTTTTTTCTTGACCGGGTGCCAAAAGAATGCTATTATATGGTTGGATTCAATGATTGCTCTAGCGGTCGTTGGCTCTCATCAGGATCTTGGATCGGGGTGTCCCCGGTCGGCACTCAAGCCCGCTTCGGCGGGCTTGTTGCTTTTATGGGAACACTTTCAACCCATACCGCCTCCCGCTTTTTTCATAGATTTTTGGTTCAAGGACCTCGAATGCGGGATTGGCCCGTTTAGGATCCAGGACATACCTTGCCATCGGGTAAGCGACGAGATCGGCCAATTGCAGACCATTCACATCATCTGATTTCGATCGAAACTCGATGTCCATGCCGTATGAACGGATCCTGTCAGGAGTGACATACCCTGTTCCCCGTGAACAAAGCCGCTGGAAGTGTTCCTGCAGCCGTCCATCCTCCCTCTTGCCTCTTCTCTCGATAACAATGCGTAGCTGACGGTTTCCGGATTGCAGATCGTCCAAAAAAAACACCGATCGTTCGATGATGAATGAAAGCGAGATTTCGTATACGTCACTTGCCAGCTTGCCATACTGCTTGATGTGATTTTCTTTGTTGATGGCGGAAGCGATAATCGTGTATGCTGATTCGGAAACAAGCTTGTTGATTTCCGTATAGAACGCTTTCTTGAGATCTCCGTCGAAAAGAATCTGGAATTCATTCTCGCACTTCCGTATATCACGAGAATGCAGAATGACCTTCTTTTCTCCCCAGAACTTCTTTTTCAGTTCTCGCACGTCCCTGTCGATGGCTTCATACGCCGTATCGGAAACCAGAATCCCGCACAGAACGAAGACCGGAAACTGCGGATCGACATTGACAAGTCCGTGATCACCGCTTTCATCAAGGAAAAGAAACATCGGATTCTCCAGATTCCTCGACTAACATCTTCATTCGCTCCCCCCCTCTACAATCTTGATCTCATCTTCCGTCAATCCATACAACTCGTACACAAGCTTGTCGATCTTCTTGTCCGTCGCGGCAATTTGACGCAGTATGGGCTCTTTTTCGCTGTCGAACGTGGATTTTTGAAGCTGCTCGTGCAACTCGACAATCTTGCTTACCGAAGCGACGAGATTGTCATACCCTCTCTTGTCAATCGGATTTGTGAAATCGATGGTACGCATAGGAAGTTGTTCCAGTTCTCCAACTCGGATCTCAGGGAAGGTCTTTTCAGTCCGGTTAAATCGTTTGCGAAAGTAGTATGCAATGGTCTGGCTGCACAAAACAGCCGCCAAATACCTAATGTCGGTTAAGCCTGTCTTGGGTTTCACCGTGTGTAGCAATTGGTCAGCAATCAACGTTTGCTCTGTCGGAGCGACAATCAATCGCTCGCCGACGATCCGTCTCACCAAGACTCTCGGACCAGTGAATAAATCGAAATCCCGGGGTTCAGCGAGGTGCGGCCCATATTTCAACCAAGGAAGCCTCGCTTCAATGTGCCAACTTGTAACATGTCTTCCCCAAGCATAAGGGAAGTAGTCTTTTCCCTTCTTCTTATCCGACTCGAACAGCCCCACCTCTGCCTCCTTTCCAGTCTGAGGAGGTCTTCCTTTGCCTCGTTGATAGACCTTCACTCCGAAACGAACTTGGCAAAGCTCACCAATTTGTTTTGCAGACCGCTCAACCTTCTTCATTACTGGAACATCAGCATCGGTGAGAGAAAGATTGAAGATCAAGCTCGGAAACTCATCCCACACCGACACCGAAGACGATGCAGTTGTATATGCATTGGGATCACTGAACTTCTTGATTACGCAGACCTTCTTTTTGTCGGGTCGTTTCTTCCTTGTTCCGACGAATACCACTGGCAGGACGGTAGCATTGGGAAAAACGTCGACATCACGGTAGTCTGCCAGATTCTCTACTTCTGTCTTGGAAACAATCCACCGGCGCAAGCTCTCGTAATGGTCATTGTTCAACCAGGTTGTCGGAGTGATGAATCCAAGATAGCCCCCATCGTGCAATAGATCGACGCCTTTCTGCAAGAACAGAGCATAGAGATCGTACTGATCAGTCATACAACTGAATCTCTGCTTCAAGTAATCTCGTTGATTCCACAGGTCTTCCGTCCATTCCCTGCCAGCCAAGTACGGCGGATTGCCTATGACACAGTCAAATCCTCCTCGTTTCATGATTTCTGAAAACTCGGTTTCCCAATCAAACGGATTGATCTTCTGAGTGGACTCAGTATCAAAAAGATCCGACTGAGCCGAAATGTCTGTCCCAATCAAAGAGTTTCCACACTTGATGTTGTTTCCCAGCGATGGAAGGTATGCCTCCCTGAGTGCGAGCATCATTTGCGGGTTGAGCGTCTCAGCGTTTTCTCCTTCGAGCACTTTGAGATAGAGCGACATCTGCGTCACTTCAACCGCCTGCCGGTCAATGTCCACGCCATAGATGTTGTTGAGCAGTATGTCCCGCTTCTTGCGCGACGAAAGGCGCAAATTGCCGTTGGCGTCGCCATAAGCATCGGGTACGTTGTGAACTGTCTCGACTTCCTTCGGGTGTTCGCGGTACCATTCCAAATGATAATCAGTCAGCTTCTGGAATGCACCAAGAAGAAACGATCCGCTCCCGCACGCGATGTCAATGATCTTGAGTTTCGAAACCTGTTTGGGAGAGAGCTTGAGCTTCCGTTTCCCTCCGTTTCCGTCCACATCGTCATAGAGCAGCTTGCCCAGGGTGTTGTCAACAATGTAATTCACGATATACTGCGGCGTGTAGTAAACACCACCGGCTTTTCGCACCTCCGGCTTTTCCTCCACGCGGACGGTCTTGGGCGTGAGATGAATCGTCTTGCCGAGGAATTTCTCATAGATACTGCCAAGAATCTCGACCCCGATCTCATTGAAGTAGTAGGGAGAAAAGGGATAGTTGAGGCCCTGGAGTATCTTGAGCAGCACGTCGTCCCCTACCTCAAGTTCCTCACATTCGTGCGAGGCGAACAGCAAGCCATTATAGAGTGATCGCCGTTGTTTGAAGAGGTCATTGAGGAGTGAATAGAGGGCCACGCCGGGTCTGCTTTGCCAAAGGCGAAGAATGGCGAGGAGTGTGTTCTCCACTTCGATCTCACGGTCCTCACAGACACGGAAGAACACAATCCGGTCGAGTATTCTCTGAACCGACTCGTTCAGAGTGTAGTCGGTGAGGCGGCGCCGGTTTTTCGGGTGCTTTGCGATGTCCCGGGCCAGTTCCTCGCGCCAAGCAGAAAGGTCTTCGAGGAAATGCTTATCGAGCGCGAAGTCACCTGTCTTCTTCTGGAGAAGCTTGCGTGTCAGCGTGTCAAGCGATCCGCCTTCGATGGCTTCATGCGAAAACGTATCATAGATCTGGTCGAACTGATCGAGGTATTGGCCGTAGGTGAGATCGAGCTCTTTGATAGCGCCGAGCTTCGGTTTATCAAATTGCGGCCTGTGCGTACAATCGAACGTCCTGAATTGCTCAAAATCCGTTAAAATGGAGACGGGGACCCTTCCGGAGAAACCGTATCGTTTGACCTGGAAAATTGCCTCGTTGCTCTTCGAGAGATCAACGAACGGCTTTTTTGCCTCAACGAAGAATTTCGTCTGCCCTTTGATACGGAAACGGTAATCCGGCTTCTTGATCGCCTCTTTCCAGCTTGCCTTATAATTGTCTTCCGCTATGTAGTCAAGAATTGAAGCGTATTCTCTGTGCGCCTTCCCCAGTGTGCCTTTCTTTTCAAATAACACTTCCTGCTCTTTGACCTCTTTGCCCACGTTCGTCTTCACCCGTCCCTCAGGAATCACATCCTGCAGATAGAGTGGATTCATCTTTCGATTGTGGACATCCCAGCCAAGCGCCTCGAAGAAAGGATCAATGAGTTGTTGGCGTGCCTGCGTCTCGTTGAAGGCCGGGGACTTAAGCTGATAGATGTTCTGCTCGAAGAACCGGACGAGTTTCTCAATCGAGGACTTTGAAGCCGATCGCTGGTTGCTCATACTCATTCACGATGATTGCAGGAGTGGCGGTGTTGCTCCATGGAGTCCAATTAATCTACGCGTTTTGCAGGGTGAATTCAACTATCAAGTTTTGCCCCACGTTTGCACTTTGGCATCTCTCCGTTTGATTCTCCCCCCCATTTTCCTTATGATTCAACCCAAGAAGGAGGCCCCTTTGAAGAAGAAAAAGACCATCGAATCACTTTTCGCTGATTATGTCAAGGTTGTTCGCAGGCTGCGGAAGGAGTGCCCGTGGGACCGCGAACAGACGCACCAATCCATCCGCCACAGCCTCATCGAGGAAGCGTACGAAGTGGTTGAAGCGATCGACCACAAGGACCTTGACGACCTGAAGCTTGAGCTCGGGGACCTGCTCCTGCACGTGGTTCTTCATTCTATCATGGCTGAGGAAGAGTCGGCATTCACGATCGAGAACGTCGTCGCTGAATCAAGCGCCAAGCTGATCCGGCGTCATCCGCACGTGTTCGGAACTACGAAGGTCCGTGATTCGAAGGATGTGTTGAACAACTGGGAAAAGATCAAACTCTCTGAAGGACGGAAGTCGCTAATGGACGGGGTTCCGAAGAAAATGCCCTCCCTCCTCCGCGCACACCGCCTGCAGGAGAAGGCCTCGAAAGTCGGCTTCGACTGGAAACGGAAAGAAGATGTATGGGAAAAAGTTGTCGAGGAGATAGGCGAACTGCACGGCGCAGAGAAGAAACGCTCACATGATCACCTGGAAGAGGAATTCGGAGACCTCATGTTTGCCCTTGTGAACTACGCGCGCTTCCTGAAGGTCAATCCTGAAAGCGCCCTCAGCAAATCGACCGGGAAATTCACGAAGCGTTTTCAGCGGATCGAGGAAGAAATCCGAAAGCGCGGGAAGAAGCTGGAACACTCCACGCTGGAGGAAATGGACGCGATCTGGAATGAAGGGAAGAAACTGGAAAAGAAATCGCAGCTACGGTAAGCGCTGCTCCCCGGCCTTCTGGGGTGTCCGGTCGCCATTCTTCTTTGTACCATCACCCGTTTTGTCGAACCGGTCATAGGCATCGATGATGTCCTTCACCAGGCGGTGCCGGACGACATCATTCCTGTCGAAATACGCGAATCCCACCCCTTGAATCGACTTCAGAATATCCTGTATCTGGACGAGTCCTGAGACCGCAGTGTGCGGAAGATCAATCTGCGTGACATCCCCCGTGATCACGGCACGTGAGTGGGCTCCCAGCCGCGTCAGGAACATTTTCATCTGCATTGCGGTCGCGTTCTGAGCTTCGTCGAGGATGACGAAGGCATTGTGCAGGGTTCGCCCGCGCATATAGGCGAGCGGCACGATCTCGATGATGCGCTTCTCCATGTAACTCTGGAACCTCTCCGCCGAAAGCATGTCATCAAGCGCATCGTAGAGCGGTCGCAGGTACGGATCGACCTTCTGCTGGAGATCGCCGGGAAGAAAGCCGAGGTTCTCCCCCGCTTCCACGGCGGGCCGGGCGAGAACAACTTTTGTCACGTCCCTGTTCTTGAGCGCGGCGACGGCCATCGCCACGGCAAGATAGGTCTTGCCCGTTCCTGCCGGACCAATGCCGAAAACGATATCGTTTTTCCTGATCTGCTGGATGTACGTTTTCTGTCCGGGCGTACGCGGTTTGATGATGCCGACTTTCGTGTAGAGAATCGAATAGTCGGAATCTTCGGAAGCACCTTCGTGGTGCGCTTCAGGAATGGAACCGTTGACAGTGACGAGGTCAATGACGGTGTCCACGTCATTGGGAGCGAGGTTTCCGTTCTTGTTGAGGATGTAGATCAGTTCTTTGAATATCTTCGCGACCTTGGCAATTTCCCCCTCCGAACCCCGCACCGTCAGTTGATCGCCCCTGACTGTAATCGCCGCATCGAAGCGATCCTCTATGAGCTGGAGGTTGGCGTCGTTGAATCCGAGCAGCTGCATGGTGTCGACGCCGGCAAGCAGAACTTTCCTTTCAGCCAATCCGATATGCCTCCCGAGTGTGCCGCCTCAAAAAAGCGAAACGCCCTCACACCCGCACAGCGGTGCGGAGAGGGCGTTTCGAAGACGTATACGTTTGTGCGTTCAACAAATCGACGGAAGTAGTACTCCCTTACTTCTTTGCCGGAGCGGCTGGTTTTGCCGCGGGTTCTTCGGCTGATTTCTTCTTGTTCCAGTATGACCGGACAGCGGACTTTTCTTCCTTCGTCAAATCAGCTTTCGCCGGGATGCTCAGGACCTGACCCTTCTTGATCACATCCGGGTTCTTAATCTTGTCCTTGTTTCCCTGCCAGATCTTCGGCCACATGAATGCATTGTCATAGATCTTCGGTTTCTTCGCAATGTTCCAGAGGCAATCCCTGTCTTTCGCCCACGTGCCAACGGTATAGGTCATTGCCATCTGCGCGGCTTCCAGAGTCTTGCGGAGTGCATCAAGCCGATTCTGCTGTTCTTTCATCCGGTCGTAGAACTTCGGCAACGCACTCAGCTTGTTCTTCTTTGCGTCGTCAAGCATTTTCTGAACATCGTCAACCTCAGCCTTGCGGGCCCACAGATCCTGGTTGGAGAGACGGGAAAGCTCATTGATCTTTCCATCGACCTCATCGAGTTTTGCAGCGAATGCACGCTCGGCAGCTGCGTCAGCAGCGACCAGAGCCATGATGTCGTCATTGCACTTCTTGAGGGCGGCAGCCTTGTCGGCATCTTCCTTCTTCAGCTTGTCAACGTCAGCCTGCAACGCGGTCAACTTGGTCTTGAGTGCATTCCGCGTGGCAGTGAGCTCGGTCATCTGCTTCTGCCAATCTTCTTTAGTCATTTCCTGTGCAGCGGCGTACGAGCACACATAGAGCACTAAGGCCGCCACGAGGACTACGCGATTCATAAATTTCATGGTCATTCTCCTTGGTAATGGGCCTTAGATTACATTCCCTTTAAACGCTCTTGCACGAGCGCCTTGTCTTTTTCACATTGCGCCAGCTGAGCTGACTTGTCGGCGATTGCCTTCATTAACGCGGCCTTCTCCGATTCCTTTGCAGAAATTTCTCGCTGCAGGGATGACACCTCGGCCTTCAAGTCCTCCAACTGCTTCAGCTCTGCCGCACTTGGTTTACTCGTGCAGCCGCTGGCCAACACCGCCAACATCGCGCCCGCAACAAATAGACCAGCATATGATTTCTTCATGAGAACTTCTCCTATGTGTTCAATTGCACGGTCCGGTATTCACAAAGCGAACTCTGAAGAATGATACACATTCAAGCCCTAAAAGTCAAGAAAAAGTAACCCGTTAAACGTTTTTAAGTGAACCGTTTACAACAGACCGCGTTGAGCGAAACTTGAGAATTGCGCTCCGCCGATGATGACATGGTCATAGACCGGAATTCCCAAAATTTTGCCCGCTTCGGCCAGTTGCTTTGTAATGGCAACGTCTTCCTGACTCGGTTCATGGTTCCCGCTTGGGTGATTGTGCACGAAAATCACGCTCGCCGCTTTTTCCGTGATGGCTTCGGCGAAACATTCACGTGGATGCACAAGCGACGAGTTGAGCGTTCCACTGGTGATCCGCAACTCCCGCATCAGATGATTCGAAGTTGTCAGCAACAGGGCCCAGAACTCTTCATGCCGGAGATCTCGGAGCTTCGGCGAGAAAATGCGCGCCACATCCTCGGGAGCCTGAAGGACCGGACGGTCCGTTCCGTCGCTCGCCGGCAGACGGCGCAGGAGTTCGAACGCCGCAACAATGCTCGCGGCCCGGACCCTGCCGATGCCGAGACGGCCGAGATCCAGAACCGACATGCGAGCCAGGTCTCTCAACGTGCGATGATCAGACAGGAGTTTCTTAGCGAGGTCGACTGCAGTTACGCCCTTTGAGCCCGAGCGCAGGAGAATTGCGAGGAGTTCGGCTTCGGAGAGAGACGCTGGGCCATGCCTCGACAGCTTCTCCCGCGGACGCTCCCCCGACGGCCATTGCTTGATCGTCGTGTGATAGTACGAGGGTTCGAAGACTCCTCGCTCTGTCTGGTCACGGGAGTTCATGGTCCTCACTCGTTGCCGGTAATGGCCTTCCGGCTTACGTCAATCTCACCAACCTTCTTGATGACCCGTCCTTTGAACTGCATCAACGTCAGAAAGGAATTGACCCTCCCCTTGTTGAAACTGATCTTTGCATGAACACCCCTGAACACGCGCCCGGTGTTCAACGCCCCGATAACATCCTCGCGGCGAATCGCCCCCTGCCGGACAGCCTGCAGGAGCAACTTCATCGCGTCGTATCCGATCATAGCGTTCAACGAGGGATCTTTGGAGTACTTCAATTTGAATTCGCGTGCAAACAGCTGGTACTGCTGGTCGATCTCTTCCCAATACGCGTCCGTGGCAAAAATCACCCCGTTCGCATACTGCCGGTTCTGATCCAGCTCGGTCGGGTCGTTCCAATTGCCGGTTCCGAGCAACTGAGTCTGGAAATTGAAATACCGCAGCTGCGACGCGACAATTCCGATTTCCTCTGAGCCGGCAATTGACGCGAACAATGCGTCGATACCGGTGACAGGATACGCAAGGCTGTCATACTTCGCCTTGACGCGCTGCGTCGGGATTTTCATGGAATCGGCAATCCGTGCTCCCGCCTCTCCGAACAACACGGTGACGTCGACCACGCCACCCACTGCTGACAATGAATCGAGGACGGGCTGCGGCA
This sequence comes from Ignavibacteriales bacterium, assembly GCA_026390595.1. NCBI lineage: Bacteria > Pseudomonadati > Ignavibacteriota > Ignavibacteria > Ignavibacteriales > Ignavibacteriales bacterium. Next base: position 19,079 of record JAPLFQ010000015.1, on the reverse strand, counting down.
CACCCCAGGTGACCATGTTCTTGAGATCGACCGGACGAAGCTTGACTCCAAAGTTCACCACCTTCGGCTCCGTCAATTCCATTCCCCGTTTTCTTAATACCGCGAGCTCAGCCCGAAGATCTGTTTCGCCCGGTGCGTACCATTGCACAGCGACAAGTTGACCTCCGAGAGCGTTCACCTCGCGGACGAACGCGTCTACGATGAGCTTGTTGACCGTATCAGATGACGCGAGAACGGCAAACCGCTGGGCGCCGAGAGTCAGAGCGGCATATTGCGCCATCGCCCGCCCGCGGGCGACAAAATCCGGGTTCGCCTGAAACACCGATTCGCCGATCGCCGCGATGCCGACCGATGTTGCCGTCGGCGTGATGAGCGGGATTCCCTTCCGAGCAGCGAGCCCCGCACTCGAGAACACTTCGTTGCTGAACACCGGCCCCACAATGGCCAGGATCTGGTCATCCGCGGTAAGCTCCGAAACCTGGCGCGCCGCTACGCCCGCGTCACGCTCTGAATCCCGCACTTCAATATTCACTTTCGGCATCGCTTCCGCATTGTGCTCATCGACCGCCACGCGTATGCCGTCAAGGAGATCCTGACCGACGCCGCGGGTGCTCGATTGATCGGACTTGAAGGTCAGCGGCAGCACCACGCCAATCCGCAGCACACCGCTCCGGTCGATTCGCTCGAGCGCCGCTTGCGCTTCACTGAAGTACGGATTCGGTTTTGGAAGTGCGAGCACGCCCCTCAGCAGCGTCCTCGCTTCACTCGCATCGCCGGATCGGAGCACCTTGTCTGCGAGTTGTATGGTCAGCAGGGCCTCGACACGCGTGTGTTTCGCTTCCCCGAGGAGCCGCTGGACATCCACCGGCTGGAGGTTTGCAGAGGCGACGATGCTGAGCATTCGTTCGGCCCTGGCCGCCAGCACAGAATCACCCGAAGCCTCACACGCCGTAAGAAATGCTTCTGCGGATTGCCTGTATTGTTCCAACTGGTACAAATCGAGTCCAAGTGTGTACGCCGCGTCGTCGCTGTATTCTGATTTCTTGAACTCGTTGAAGAACTTTCTCAGGAGCGAGACAGACAATTCGTACTCTCCCAAATGATAGAGCGATTTGGCCCCCATCAAATACGCACCGCTCGTCCGATGAGTGGTTTCCGCCATGCTCACGATGCCCTGAAATGCCTCGAGTGCAGTCCTGTACCGATGATTCTTGAACTGCCCCATCGCATTCTGGAACGCTCGTTCGACGGCGGGCACGTATGTCACGGAGTCACGAACCGAGATCTGGCTGAAAGCAGCGTGGAATATCATCCCGGTGAGAAGAGCGAGAGCCAGAAGCAAGAGATAGCGTCGGCGCAGCGTCATGGCAGATCAGGAGTGCGGAGTTTGGGATTGCTTAAGTTCACGTGTGCCCTGCAGGGCCCGGGTGTGATGGGGCTCCACCTGAAGAGCTTGCTCAAAGAGCTCCCGGGCTCTTTGGTAGTCACCGCGGCGGAGGAAGAGAAATCCAAAATCGACGACGGCATCGGTCAGCTGGGGGTTCAGCTCAAGCGCCTTGCGGAGATATCGCTCAGCTTCGTCAAGCTTGTGAAGCGCCAGCAGCGCCTCGCCGCACATGTGCCACGCCCTCGGCTCTTTCGGATCCATTTCGACTGCGATCACGAATTCCGCATGCGCCTTTCGCCAATCGTACATCTTCGCGTACGCGGTGCCGAGCATGTAGTGCGCGATCCAGCTGGATTGTTCCTTCGCAATCGCTTCTTTCAGGCAATCGGTCGCTTCTGCGTACGCTCCCCGCCGCAGGAGCAGCTCGCCGAGCGATTCGTTTATCTTCGGGAAACGCGGATCGATCCGGCGCGCGGCACGAAAATGTATTTCAGCGAGACGGATGTTATCGCGATAGTAGTAGGCAAGCGCAGCGTTGAAATTCAGATGCGCACGGAGATCTTTGCTCAGCGTCTGAGGGTGTCCTAGGAGTTTCTTGTAGTACGACAGCGCTTTGACGTACTCGTTGAGCTTCAGATACAGGTTGCCGACGAGAAAAAGGATCTCCTCGGGTTCGCTACTTGTTGAGACAGCTCGAAGAAGAGTCTTCTCCGCCGCGGGGTACTGCTTGAGTTCAAACTGAACATACGCGAGCTCAACCCACGCGGTATCGAGAGACGGTGCGGCGGCAGTTATTCTGTGATACATTTGAAGCGCATGCAGCAGCTTTCGCTCGTCAACCAGCGATCGGGCCTGATCAAGCCACTGCGACAGAGTTGGTTCGTCTATCATACTGGCAGAAGATAGAGATTGAGGGGCTGAATTGCAATCAAAAATCCCTTTGCAGAGAACGGAGCCCGACAAAAAGTGCAAACGCGCTGAGCGCAGCAGAGAGCATGTAAACCGTCGTGGCGGGTGCGACGATCGTGGAGATCTCGAAGGGAAGAAACTGGAACAACGACTGGAAATACTCTGTCAACGGGAGGATGATGACCGACACGAGGGCCATCAGGTAGACAAGAGACATCAGAAAGGTCAGCGTCGCTCCCTGCGATGATGCAAGGCGGATCGGGTTCTTCTCCTTGAAGTTCGCGAAGTATCCGCCAAGGCCAAGATTGAGCGAGACGAGCGTGAGCGAAACCCAGAACGCGCTATAGATGCCGAAGTACATCAGGATGGGACGCCGCTCCGACATACGAGCAAACGGCGCATTTGAAAACACAGCGACAAGCAGCGCCAGCACAAAGACCACCATGAAACCGATGGTGAACTTGATGAAGTACGGCTTCTTCAGATCCAGCGGCGCGCTGAGCTGGCTCCAGAATGAATTCCCCTCGATGCTGATGGCCGGGAACAGGAACCGAAGAGCGAGCGAACAGCTGAGGAAGCCCCCGAACGCATAGAGGATGAGATAACCGACAGTCTGGATCTCCGTTACACGCAGTTTCAGATTCACGTTCCCGACGCTCAACGCAAAGACACCGACAAGCACGATCATCAGGGCAAGGTGAATCCATTGGCTCGATTCGCGGAAGAACTGGAAATACTCCTTTTTCAACAGCACTTCCAGCTGAGGCGAGAACATGGATTTTCTCCGGAAATCGAAGACCTTGACTCTCTTCCCTGACTCAATCGTGTTGCTCCTGGCCTGGAATTCGAACGTGACGAGCCAGCTCTTGTAATAGAACCGGTGCGCCACGAACACTACGACACCAAACATCGCCGCTGTCAGCAGGAACAGCTGCGCACCGTGCGTCCATGCAAGAGAGCTGTTCCCCCGAGCGATGTAGAATAGAACATTGGAAACCCATGCGTTGGGAAGATTGGCCAGCACTCCGGTGTCCAGTCCCGCCGTGGATATGCTGGTGTCAACGTTCAAGCGGCGCCCGAACTCAACGAGTTCGATCGGATTCGAGTACTTGAAAAACAGGGCGACCATCGCAACGTAGCAAAGAGCCAGACCAGACATGACCTTTCGAAAACCCCATTTGCTCGCCACCTTCATGAGCGACATCAGAATCAACGCGGCAACACATGCCGACAGGAACAGATACGGCAGAAGAACAAGGAACATCACCGCAACAAACGTCAGCCACGAGTACCCGAAGTACGCGCCGTACCCCAGAAGCGCCATAAACACCATGAGGAAGAACGTCGCGGAGCTGTAGAGAAAATTGTCGAGGAACTTGAGGACGAAGATCTGGGTAAAGGAGACCGGTTTTGTGAAGAGGTATCCGACCTCGGAAGACTTATAGAGCGTCGCGTAGGAAACAATAATGTTTCCCATGTTCACCGAGACAAAAAGCACGAATAACATCATCGAGATGAAGCGGTGGTAGACAAACAGGCCGATTCGCGTCTGCTCGAGAACGCTCTTCGTAACTGCAAACGCGAGAAAATATGCGGCGATTGAAAACGCTCCAAAGACGGCAAGCGATCCGAACCCACGGACGGCAGTCACCAGCTTTCGGTCAAACGTCGACTTGATGAATGAGAGGAACTTGTATTTAAGTATGTGAAAGAAGGTGCTCATGTGCTCGCGGCGGTCTTCGTCATCGCTATTTCGTCAACTCGAGGAACACCGATTCGAACTTTCCATCCAGTTTCTGTTTGTATGTCTGGAGGTTTTCCTGCGTTCCCATGAACACAATACGCCCGTCCTTGATGAAAGCAACCCGGTCGCACAATTCTTCCGCGGTGGGAAGGCTGTGCGTCGACATGAAGACGCTCACCCCCTGCCGCGCCATCATCCTGAGGGTTTCCCGGACAATTTTCGCGCTGCGCGGGTCCAGCCCGACCATCGGCTCATCGATGATCAAGACCCTGGGCTGATGCACCAGCGCCGCCGCAATCGTCACCCTTTGACGCATGCCTTGCGAATAGTCCTCCGTGCGTTTGTCCACCCAATCACCGATCTCGAAGTGATCGATGACCTCTGCGATCTTCTCTGCGATGGCGCTCTTCTCCATCTTGTAGAGGCCGCCGATAAAGTACAGGAACTCCCTGCCGGTCAGCTTGTCGTAGAGGAACGGCTGATCCGGAACGTATGAGGTGTGCGACTTCGCTTTGATCGGCTCCTTGACTACATCATAGCCGCTGATGAGGATCTGCCCGTCGGTCGGAGTAAAAAGCCCCGCCATCATTTTGATGGTGGTTGTCTTTCCAGCCCCGTTCGGTCCGAGGAATCCGAAGAATTCCCCCGGCGGCACAACGAAGGAAATATTGTCCACTGCCGTAAAACTGCCGAACTTCTTCGTCACATTGCGAAGTTCAATCATGGATCTCACTGATGGTGGTAGAGAGTTGTTCCCGCTGCTCCGGACTCATCTGATGACGAATCGCCTTCATTCCCATTCAATGGTGGCAGGAGGTTTCGTGCTGATGTCGTACACGACGCGATTGATTCCACGCAGTTCGTTGGTGATGCGGCTTGAGATCTTCGCCAGGACGTCGGATGGAATGCGCGACCAGTCCGCCGTCATGCCGTCGACGCTCGTGACAGCACGCAGCGCCGCCGTATACTCGTACGTCCTTCCATCCCCCATCACACCCACGGACCGAACAGGCAGAAGAACCACGAAAGCCTGCCAGATGTCGTTGTACAGCCCGGCGTTTCGTATCTCCTCAATGAAAATGAAGTCTGCTTTCTGAAGAAGGTCCAGCTTCTCCCGGGTGATGTCACCCAGGACACGTACAGCCAGTCCCGGTCCCGGGAATGGATGCCGCTCGATGAAGTGAGCCGGCAAGCCGAGCATCGTTCCGACTTCACGGACCTCGTCCTTGAACAGTTCCCGGAAGGGTTCGAGAAGCTTGAAATTCATTTTCTCAGGCAATCCACCCACATTGTGGTGAGTCTTGATCGTCACCGACGGGCCTTTGAACGATGTGGACTCGATGACATCCGGGTAGAGCGTCCCCTGGGCCAGATATTCAAACCCTGCGCCACTCCCGGCAATTTTCTTCGCTTCGATCTCGAAGATTTCTATGAACGTATTGCCGATGATCTTTCGTTTCTTCTCCGGATCGGTCACGCCCAGAAGTCTTGTGAGGAAAGTCTCCGATGCGTCAACATATGTCAATTGGATGTGATAGGTCTGTTGGAAAGTCTCCACAACCTGCTCGCTCTCCCCTTTCCGCATCAGACCATTGTTGATGTGTATGCAGTGGAGGCGATCACCAATTGCCTGATGGAGCAACACGGCGGCGACCGAGGAATCCACGCCTCCGCTCAACGCACAGAGCACACGGGAAGAGCCGACCCGTTCTCGTATATCCTGCACCGACTGTTTGATGAAGTGAGCGGGGGTCCAGTCTCCCTTCGCACCGCAGACATTGAAGAGGAAATTGCCAAGGACCTTTTTCCCCTGCGGCGTGTGAGCAACTTCCGGATGAAATTGTACACCGAAGATCCTCTTGGACGCGTTGCGAATCGCGCAGATCGGAGCGTTGTCAGAATGTGCTATCGGCTCGAACCCGGCCGGCATTTGGCTGAGCGAATCACCGTGGCTCATCCAGACCGGCGTAGAATCGTCGAGTCCCTGCAGCAAATCGTCTCCCTTGTCAACATGCAGCACAGCTTTGCCGTATTCTCTCCTGGCGAAGGGGTCGACCTTGCCTCCCATTTGCTCCGCAATCAGCTGCAACCCGTAGCAAATCCCGAGCACAGGGATCCCGAGCCCGAGAATTTCGGGGGACGGCTTTGGAGCATCGGTTTCATAGACGCTCGAAGGCCCGCCCGAGAGAATGATTCCCACTGGTTGCAGACTGCGAATCTTCGCAACGGAGATATTGAAGGGATGAATTTCGGAATAGACCCCAAGTTCACGCACCCGACGTGCGATGAGCTGAGTATATTGTGATCCAAAATCGAGAACGAGGAGAAGTTCGGAGTGCTTCATATTCAAATATAGGAAATATCCGGTTCATTCAAAAGTTCAGGGCCGGTACAGCTTCGCGGCAACGATTGACCATGCAGGCGATTCAAGGGCCAGGTGTTTTGGCGGCTTGGTCACACCTGTTACTGAACGACAATGATCATCTCAGCCCTCACCTCGGGCATCTTTAACCAGACACACTTTGCAGCTGCGTCGTACCTCCACCCCTTCTCAACCGACTCAAGAGCCAGAACCTTCGGAATCGTCGCTCCAGACAATCTCATCACAGAAGGCTGTACATCAACGCCTACGAGCCGCACAACAAGAGATCGATCGGGGATTCGGTAGCTTCCCTTCACTTCACCCATGACCAGTGTCGTTGCGCCTTCCTTCCTGGTAAGCTGAATCATCCTCTTCGCGAAGACTCCCTTCTCATACTCGAAGGTATGACCGTCATCCTCATAGTATTCATACCGCGCTGTGTCAGCAAGAAACACGCTCAGAGTCAGAGGATCGATGGGGGCCTGATCTGAATACTGAAGAACCTGCTGCGTGGGAATCACGGCCCCGGCTCTTGCGAATATCGGGATCCTGTCCATCTGGGCTTTCACGTCAACGCGGCTCCCGCCCTGATAGTGCGTTCCGGACCAGTAGTCGTACCACTCTCCCTTCGGCAGTGTTATCGATCGGTCGCGAACGCCGGGCCAGAGGACAGGTGCAACGAGAAGCCCGCCGCCAAACATGAATTCCGTCGCATTGAATGTGAAGTTGCCGTCGTCAGGATAATCGAACACGAGGGGGCGCAGCGGCGGGATACCCGATGTGGACGCCTCCTTCATCGCATTGTAGATGTAGGGAAGGAGTTCGTATCGGAGCTCGATCGACCGTTTGTTGATCGCTTCAAACTCTGGTCCGTAGGACCATGGCTCCTGGTCTTTGGTATCCCAGGCCGTATGAGTCCGCATCAGCGGTGAAAAGATCCCCAGCTGCAACCAGCGCGTGTAGAGCTCGCCGTCCGGGCTGTCCACGAATCCCCCGATATCAGTTCCGACAAAAGGCTGGCCCGAGATGCTGAGGCCCAGCATCATCGGAACTGCCATCTGGAGATGCTCCCACGAAGCAATGTTATCCCCCGTCCACGCTGCCGAGAATCGTTGTCCGCCGGCGTACGACGCCCGGGTGAGGACAAACGGCCGCTCCGTTGGCTTCAACGATTTCGCCCCATCGTATGTTGCCTGTGTCATTTGCAGCCCATAAAGATTGTGGTTCTTCGAATGTGGAGTTCGTAGACCGTTGTCGTCATGGATCACCTCGAGATCGATCGTCTTGGTCGGGACGTCAAACACCGAGGGCTCGTTCATGTCATTCCAGAATCCCCGCACTCCGACACCAGCAAGCGCGTCGAGGTTCTTTCCCCACCACTCCCTCGCCAGAGCGCTCGAGAAATCGGGAAACGCGCAAACACCCGGCCATACCTTCCCCGTATACAATCTCCCATCAGGGTATTTCAGAAAATTGTCTCCCGCACTTCCGGTGATAAACGCCGAGTACGTCGAGTCGACCTTGATGCCCGGGTCAACAATGGTCACAACCTTGAACCCGTCGCCGGAGAGATCCGAGATCATTTTCTTTGGATCAGGAAAGTTCTTTTTGCTCCACGTGAAGATCCTGAACCCTTCCATATAGTCGATGTCAAGATAGAGCACGTCGCAGGGGATCTTCTTCTCACGGAAGTCTGCCGCGAGTTTGCGCACGCGGCTTTCCGGAAAGTAGCTCCATCGGCACTGCTGGTATCCGAGGGACCATCGCGGCGGCAGCGGCATCCGGCCGACGAGTTCCGTAAATCGTTCGAGGATCTTCCTGGGCGTTTGTCCGGCAAAGAAATAGTAGTTCATCTCGCCGCCTTCTGCTCCGAAAGAGTACCGATCCGGGGAATCCTTCCCCATGTCAAACGAGGACCAATATGAGTTGTCGAAGAAGATCCCGTACGCTTTTCCGCGGTTGATGCCATAGAAGAAGGGTATCGATTGGTACAGAGGATCCGTGTCGGCCTTGTACGCGGGAATGTCGGTATTCCACATCGTCACGTGTCTGTACTTGCGATCGAACGCGCCGGCCTTCTCCCCAAGACCATAGTACTCCTCCGACTGTGGCATGGATTTCCAGACACGCACGGACTTGCCGCTCCACGAAATCCCGCGTTCATCATCGTCTTTGTTGAGAACGGTTCCGTTCCGGTCAAGGATTGTCATCCTCAGCGGTTTCTTTCTGATCCGCACCACCACCTCCCCGGTTTCCAGACTGAGCGCATCGCCCGAATCTCGCACGTCAACGCGGACGCTTCCCCAATCGTTCTTCACGACTGCCCATGACTGATCAGGCACGAAAGTCCCTTGTGCAGCCACACGAATCCGGATGAGATCCGGCGTTAGTGCGGTCACACGAATGACCGTCGGTCCGGCTCTGAGTATCACGCCGTTTGTTTCTCTCACAAATGTGTCAAGATCCCCAATCGACTGCCATTGGGCTTCCACCGGTGAGAGAAGGATCAACCCACAGATGGACAAACGAGCAAGTCTTCTAAAGAGCGGATATTTCATAATCATCCTTTTCAGAAATCCATTCTTGATTTGCTGCCTCGGAAACTTCGATCGTGCGAGGAAGATGACGTATTTTGCCGAAGTATTCAAGATGGCGAAAATGCGAAAGAGAGTGTACTGTCCAGCCAACGGGTTGGTGTGTGATTAGGACAGGAATTGTTGATCGATGGCCATTTTACACTCCGAAGACGCATTTCGTTGATGGCACGCAGCTTGAACCAAATGTGGCGGAAAGAGCACTAAACTATGCGAGGCGAGCCATGAAAAACCTATTGATGACCCTTCTCATTCTCGGAGCACTCACGACACCGGCACATGCCGGATCCCCCAATCCGAAGGATTTCCCTGTTCGCGGCTCTGCATCCTTCGGTGATGCCGGATCTTTCTACGGCGATCTTGCACCGTATGGGGAGTGGCTCGAGATGGATGCCGGCTTCTATGCGTGGCGGCCAACTCACGTCCGATATGGCTGGCGACCTTATATGTTCGGCCATTGGGCTTGGACGGATTACGGCTGGTACTGGCTTTCTGACGAGCCCTTCGGCTGGGCTGTTTTCCACTATGGGCGTTGGTACAATGATGACTACTACGGATGGATATGGATTCCCGATCGGACCTGGGGACCTTCATGGGTCGAATGGCGGTACAATGATGATTACATCGGGTGGGCGCCGTTACCTCCGTATGCCAGCTTCAGCTTCCACGCTGGAATCCGGTTCACGATGCGCTGGTTCGCTCCGTACCACTATTGGAGTTTTGTCCGGTACCGTCACTTCGGTTCTCCGCATGTCACACGTGAGCTAGTCCCGATTGAGCACACGAGACGGCTGATCGGTTCCACTCGAACAGGCGGACGGTATGACGTTGACGGCGACCGCATCATCAATAGAGGTATCGATAAGGGTATCGTGGAGCGGCGAGGAGGAAATACCCGCATCGCAAGAACGGAAGTCAGAGAAACGAATAATATCGGTGAGAGAATCGTTCGGGGCAGGAACGAGGACAGGATCGATGTGTATCGCCCGGATCGATCAGGGACAGGTCGGACCCCCGAGCGCATCGAAGCGCGCAGACTTGACCGCGGGTCCTCACTCGACCTGCAGAAGATCGAACGGCCACCCCGGGAATCGGGTCGGACATTCGAGCCGCGAGAACCGGATCGCGGCCGGACAGTGACGAGAGAAGGGAACGAGCCTCCGCCAGAACGCATTCAACGTCCGGAGACGCCGCCACGGCGTGAAGAACCCGTACAACAGCCCCGCATCGAACGAAGGAATCAATTGCCGCAAGGTCCGACCGTAGAGCGCCGCGAACTGCAGAGCCGAAAAGCTGATCGAGCTCCCTCCTTGCGGCGGGAACAGTCTCCACAACAGCAGGAACGACGAGTCGTCATACCAGAGCGGCCACAGCGCGAACAGCGTCACGAAACTCCGGCTCCAAGAACACGTGTTGAACCACAGCCGGCACCAGGCAAAAAGGAAGAGAGGCCCAGAGGAAGTGAGCAGAACCGGAGAGAAGGCGGAAGAAGAAGAGACTGAGTGAAGAGGACTCTTTATCATGCAGCAACGGCGTCCAGAAGATCGGGCGCCGTTGCTATTTTTCGGGGGGACTGGAGATCAACGCGAGAGCAGTTTCAGTATCTCTTGCATGTCTTCGGGCACATCGGAATCGAATTCAACCTGTTCCTTGCTTGAGGGATGGATAAACCCGATGGTCTTTGCATGGAGAGCCTGACGGCCGATGAGCTTCAGCAAATTCTGCGCATGGTGCGCCTTCTTCCCCTCGAGTCCACCCCACTGATGACTGCGGCCACCGTACGTCGGATCCCCAAAAACCGGGTGTCCGACATGCGCCAAATGAACACGGATTTGGTGCGTGCGCCCCGTCCGCAACTTCAACCGAATGAGGGACAGAAAATCAAATGCCTTGATGACCTCATAGTCCGTTACGGCATGCTTGCCCGCTGCCGTAACAGCAACCTTCTTACGATCTTTCTTGCTTCTTCCGAGGCTGGCTTCGATCGTCCCCTTCGGCTGCTTAAAAATCCCCCACACGATTGCCCAATACTCCCGCGAGATCGTCCTGGACGCGAACTGCTTCGCAAGCAGGTGATGGGCGACATCATTCTTCGCCACAACCATAAGCCCGGTTGTGTCCTTATCCAATCGATGAACGATACCAGGGCGTGTTTCGGTATTGATGGTCGAAAGCGAATTGCAGTGATGGAGCAACGCATTGACAAGCGTGCCCGTGTAGTTGCTGTAAGCGGGATGCGTGACCATACCGGCCGGCTTGTTCACAATAAGGAGCTGGTCATCTTCAAAGACAATGGTGAGAGGAATGTTCTCGGCTTTTGCCTCAGGACGAGGCGGATGCTGAAGGGTAATATCGATAATCTCGCCAGGGGCGACGGGATGACTCGCCTTCACCTTCTTGCCGTTGACAAGGACAAATCCGGCATCGATGCCGCTCCTGACCTTGCTGCGCGTGGCATTTTGGATCTGATGCGTCAGATAGACGTCAAGACGTTCTCTGGACTGCTTTGCAGGAACAACAATGCGAATCTTCTCGAGCTCTTCCGAGTCGGAGGATGCAGGGGGAGTAGTTTTGGCAGAAACTGCCATATTAGGACGTAGTATTCTGGAAACCTTCGCTCCTGCTGGTCACGGCGTGCGGATCGTTGGCGACGGGTACAGGAACCCCTGCCGGGGCATCCGGATTTGGCGATGGGTCTTCCGATGACTTCTGCGGCTGCTCAGCCTCCGTGAACCGACGATGGAACATGAGAAGCATCACAACGCCTACAGAGACGGATGAATCGGCGAGGTTGAAGACAGGGAACCGGTTGAGATGAAATCCGAGCAGGTCGACGTTGAAGAAATCGACATCGATGAAATCGACGACCTTGCCGTAGAACAGGGCCCCTTCACCGAAGACAACACCGTAGAATACGCGGTCGATGAGATTGCCGATCGCTCCGCCGAGAATGAGCGCCAGTGCAAGGCGGATGACCAATGCCTCGCCGCGAATCTTGTACAGGTAGATGAAGATGCCGATGCTCGCGAAAATGGAGAAGATGGTGAGGAACAGCTTTCCGCCAACATCGATCCCGAAGGCCATCCCTGGATTCTCGATGAACGTCAGGCGGAGAAAATCTCCGAATATCGGATAGCTTGCGCCGAGAGCAATGCCGGCATGGTAGAGGTTGAGAATCGGGACATCGAATCCCTTGATCAGAAGTTTGGTGACCTGGTCCAGCAGGACGACTATTCCCGTCAAATACAAAACGCGCATTATCGATAGCCTTCAAAAACTGATGATGAGGGAATGCCGCCGACTATCGCCCGCGTTTGAGTTTACACTTGATGCAGAGCTGGGCATGAGGGACCGCTTCAAGCCGCTCCTTGTCAATCAAACTTGCACAATCGAGACAGAAACCATAATCCCCTTTTTCGATTCTCTTGAGGGCATCGTCAAGGTAGTTTAGAAATTTCCCTTCGCGGGAGGCGAACAAGAATGTCTTCTCGCGCTCCATCGTGTCCGTCCCCTGCTCCATGTGAAGTGAGTAGGTGGAATTCTCGGTCACGTATTCCCCTGTCTGAACATCCATCATGCTCGCTTTGAGCGTCTCAAGTTCCTCGAGGATTTCCTTTCGCTTCTCGGTAATGAGCCCCTTGAAGTGAGCCAATTCAGTTTTCGAAAATCCACGGGGAGCGGCAGGTGCTTTTGCGGGCGCCGGCTTTGCTTTCGGCTTCACAGGCGGCTTCGCCTTCGCGACGACCTTCACCTTGCTCTTGGTCGCTGGCTTTGGTGCAGCTTTCTTGGTTGTGATTTTCTTCGCCATGTCCGATCTCCTCCGTTATGAGTGCTGTTGGTTGTTTGCTTCACAGCGGACAACACCAACAGGGTGCCACTGTAGAACGTGCAAACTTGTGTAGTTAATTCTTAAGAGTCAATACTCTTCTCAATCCCTATCGAAGCCGCCTCCCCGTTGATATCTGCGTCTACAAGCGTGACCGCAGCGGGCGGGGCATTTGACACTACAGTCGCAAGCGTTTCCTGCCTCACGTAGTCCGACAGCCGGTCCAGGGCGTTTGCCAATCGCTCAGTCGATCGATAGTATATTTTGATGCGGTCTGTCACTTCGAACCCTGCATCTTTGCGCATATTCTGCACGCGATTGACGAACTCGCGAGCCAGCCCTTCACTGATCAACTCCTCGTCCAGCTCGGTATCGAGGGCAACAGTCATCGACCCGTCGGATTCCACCATCCATCCTTTGAGGTCCTCGTGAAGAATTTCGATGTCATCCCTGCCAATGGTGTACTCGACCCCATTGACGGGAAGCGTCATCGACCCTTCGCGCTCGAGTTGACTGATCTCCTGCGACGTGAACTCCCGGATGCGTGCGGCAATCGGTTGAACTGTTTTTCCGAACTTCTGGCCGAGCGAACGGAAGTTCGGCTTTGATTTCTTGCGGACGATGCCCGAGTCATCGGTGACATACTCGATCTGCTTCACGTTGATCTCTTCAAGGATCACGTCTTCCATCTGTTGGATGACTGTGCGGTCCTGCTCGCTTGAAACCGGAATGATGATCTTCTTGAGCGGCTGGCGTACTTTAAGATTGGACTTCATGCGCATGGCCCGCACGAGCCCGACGATCTTGATCGCTCGTTCCATTCGCTGCTCGAGTACCCTGTTGATAACGCTCTCATCAGCCGCAGGCAATGAGCACAGATGCACCGATTCGGGTGCCCCCTGCTTTGCCACCGCATTGAGGTTCTGGTGCAGTTCTTCCGCCAGGAACGGCGCAAACGGCGCCATCAGCTTCGAGACCGCCGACATACATTCATAGAGTGTCTGATACGCGGCCGTCTTGTCTTTTCCTTTTTCGCTCTTCCAGAAACGCCGGCGGTTGCGTCGCACATACCAATTGGAAAGCTGATCGATCGTGAAGTCACTGAGCGCACGCGCAGCACGAGTGACATCGTAGTCGTTCATCCACTGCACGTAGTTTTTGATCAGCGAATTCAGTTCTGACAGGATCCACTGGTCAATCTCGGCCCGCTCGGAGGGCGGGATCGGCGCTTCCGTGAACTCGAACTGGTCGACGTTCGCGTAGAGGGCGAAAAATGCATACGTGTTGACGAGCGTGCTGAAGAACTTTCGTTGAACCTCTGCGATCCCCTCTTCGTCAAAGAGCGTCGGCCGCCAGACCGGGCTGTTGGCGACAAGATACCACCGGGTGGCATCTGCGCCGTACTTTTTCAGCAACTCGAACGGATCGACGGAGTTCTTCTTGGACTTGGACATCTTCTGTCCCTGTTTGTCCAGAATGAGCTCGTTCACCAGCACGTTCTTGTATGCCGGTTTGTCGAACAAGAACGTGCCGATCGAATGAAGCGTGTAGAACCAGCCGCGCGTCTGATCGATGCCTTCGGAGATGAAGTCGGACGGGTAGCTCTTTTCGAAGACGTCTTTGTGCTCGAACGGATAGTGCCACTGGGCAAACGGCATGGAACCGGAGTCGAACCAGACGTCGATGAGCTCGGGCGTGCGCTTCATGGTTCCGCCGCAATCCTTGCAGACGAACGTTACGCCATCGACATATGGTTTGTGGAGATCCAACGGCTCGGGGACATTCTTTCCTTCCTTCAATTCCTCCACGCTTCCAACGCACTTCTGTTTGCCGCATCCTTCGCAGACCCAGACCGGGAGAGGCGTTCCCCAGAACCGGTCGCGCGAGAGCGCCCAGTCCTTGTTTTCCTCGAGCCAATTGCCAAACCGACCCGAGCCAACTTCAGGGGGGATCCACCGGATGGTGTTGTTGAGATCGATCATCCTCTGTGCGTAGGAGGTCGTGCGGATGTACCACGATTCACGTGCATAATAGAGGAGCGGCGAGGAGCACCGCCAGCAATGCGGATAGCTGTGGAGGTGCGATTCTTTCTTATAGAGCAGGCCGCGATGCTTGAGCTCGGCGATGATTTCAGGGTCTGCATCCTTGACGAACTTGTGCGCCCAGGGAGTGACCTCGGGACCGAACTCGCCCGACTTGTCGACAGGATGGATTGTCGGGAGGCCGTACTTCCGGCCTATCTGGTAGTCATCTTCACCATATGCCGGTGCGATGTGCACAATGCCCGAACCATCTTCCGTCGTGACAAATTCGCCTTCGATCACGTACCATCCCTTTTCATTTGGATGGTGATATTCGTACAGGCGCTCATATTCCTTGCCCGCCAGAGCGGAGCCCTTGAATTTTTCGAGGACGGTGTATTCGTCCCCAAGCACACTCAGCCGCGCTTCGGCGAGAATCAGTTTTTCGCCGCGGTGCTCAACTTTCACATAGTCGATATCTGCATGAACGGCGAGGGCGACATTCGAGATCAGGGTCCATGGTGTAGTGGTCCAAACCAGGAAATAGACCCCCTCGGGCTCCCCCTTCACCTTCATTTTCACATACACGGACGGATCTTTCACGTCCTTGTAGCCGAGAGAAACTTCGTGAGAGGAAAGCGGAGTTTCACAGCGGGGACAGTACGGCTGGATCTTGTATCCTTTGTAGATCAGTCCCTTGTCAAAGTACTGTTTGAGCGCCCACCAAACCGATTCGATATAGTTGTTTTCGAACGTGACGTACGGATGAGCGAGATCGACCCAGTAGCCCATCATGCGGGTCATCTCTTCCCAATCCACTTTGTATTTCCAGACGGACTTCTTGCATTCCTCGTTGAACTTCGCGATGCCATATTCGACGATCTGATCTTTGTTCTTGAAGCCAAGGGCTTTCTCGACTTCGATCTCGACCGGAAGACCGTGGGTGTCCCAACCCGCCTTTCGATGTACCTGGAATCCCTGCATCGTCTTGAAGCGGCACACCAGATCTTTCAGCGTGCGGCTCATGACATGGTGGATGCCGGGTCGGCCGTTGGCGGTCGGAGGCCCCTCGTAAAACGTGAAGGCCGGTTGCCCTTCGCGTGAGGTGACACTCTGTTCGAAGACACGCCGGTCGTCCCAGAATCTCAGTATTTCGCTTTCGAGCGAATGATAATTGATTTTGTCTGTCAGTTGCTTGAACGGCATTCGAGTGACCGCATTGGATACGTGATCAGAAATGGACTACTTCTTCCCGCCCGCGGGGATGAGCCATAGAATTCTTCTCAGCAGAACGCTCAAGACGAGGCTCGCAAGGATCGGGGGAGGTCAAAGAAAGTTTCAAGTTCCAAGTTCCAAGTTTGGTTCAGCCAACCTGGAACTCCAGACTTCGAAGTCCTAACTCGTTACATCCTTTTCACCAGCTCCTTCATGATCGCCGTCATCTTTGGTTCGGCTTTGTTTGCAACGGCTATGACCTCTTCGAGCGTGATCGGCTTCAGTGTGTCCGGGAAACACTCGTCCGTGACTATGGAAACACCGAAGACTCTCATCCCCATATGGACCGCAACGATGTTCTCAGGGATCGTCGACATACCGACGGCGTCGGCGCCGATCATGCGAAGGAAGCGATATTCTGATCTCGTTTCGAGGTTCGGGCCCGTCATCGCCACATACACGCCTGTTTGAACCTTGATGCCAAGCTCAGCCGCGATCGCCTCCGCCTTGTGTATCAACTCATAGCTGTACGGTTCCGACATATCAGGGAACCGGGGGCCGAGCGAATCGTCGTTGGGACCGATCAGCGGGTTGTCACCGAGCAGATTGATGTGATCGGACATCAGCATCACATCACCGCGCACGTAGGCCGGGTTGAGCGCACCGGCAGCATTCGAGATGAGCACCGTCTCCACGCCGAGGAATTTCATCACGCGGACCGGAAACGTAATCCGGGACATCGCGTATCCCTCGTAGTAGTGAAAGCGTCCCTGCATTGCGACGACCTTCTTGCCGGCGAGGGTTCCGAAAATCAGTTTGCCGTGATGCGATTCGACTGTTGAGACAGGGAAATGCGGTATGTCGCCGTAGTCGATGACGGTCTCTTTTTCAATCTCCTGGACAAGGGCTCCGAGGCCGGTCCCCAGAATAATGCCGATGCTTGGAGTCGATGCAGTCTTCGTCCGGATGAATTGGACCGTTTCGTCAATATGTGTGCGAAGCTCGCTGGGCATGGGTCAGAGTTTCTTCAGTATCTCATCAATCTCAAGGTTCTCTTTGCCGGTTCCTCTGGAAGAATCCTGCTGCGAAGGATCGTCATCGATTTCCAGAGCCTTGATGAGATCGATCTCTGATCTGAGAAGCACTTTCAGTCTGCTGAGGATGCTCTCTTTGCGCGCCTTGAGGTTCGCGATCTCTTCCTTCATGCGGCCGAAATCCGTCCGCGCCTTGTCGACAATCTGAGACGCCTTGAGTTCGGCTTCCTGCACAATCAGCGTGGCTTCTTTGCGCGAATTCTCTATCTCCTTGCCGCTCGTCTCCTGGGCCTGCCGAAGAGTCTGCTGCAGGGTCCTTTCCATATCCTTGTAACCTTTGAGCTGCGTCTCCAACTCGATCAGCTTGTCCCTGAACTCTTTGTTCCGGCCAACAACATCTTCGAGCTCGTGCGAGAGCATGTCGAGAAAGGTATCCACTTCAACAGGGTCATATCCCCGCATCACCTTTTTGAACTGCTGCCTTTTGATGTCAAGCGGTGTAATCTTCATTCTCTCGACCTTTCATAGAGTGAGAGATGGTGGTTCTGTAGCCGAAGCAGCGCATAGTAAGAACAGGCCATCCGCCCCGGTCAAAAGAAGCGTTCAGGCAAAGCCCCGAATACATCAGGGCAAGCAATACCGCCAAAACTGTCAACGAAAGTCAATGACCCTGACAATCGAGCCAGATCATTTCTTCCGGAAACGAGTGGTGACTGGCCTGCGTCAGTTGTTGAACTCGCCGGATTGTTCAGACCGCGTACGTCCGCTCCCCGAAAATCGCCGTCCCGATCCGCACGATGGTTGAACCTTCTTCGATCGCAACTTCATAGTCGTGAGTCATGCCCATTGAGAGATGGCGCATGGAGACGTTTTCGATCCCTTCACGCCCGATCCTGTCCCGAAGCTCTCGGAGTTGTTGAAACGAGGGGCGGGAATCGCCGGGGTCGTCAGAAAACGGCCCCATCGTCATCAATCCCTGAACTCTCACGTGGCCGAATCTGGCAATTCGCTTGACGAGATCCAGTGTCTCGCGAGGCGGAATACCGAATTTCGTTGCCTCGTCAGTGGTATGCACTTCCACGAGAACGTCGAAAGGGCGTCCCGACTTCTCAGCTCTTTTCTGAAGCTCTTCTGCGAGCCGGTCGTTGTCCAGCGAATGAATAAGATGGACGTGGTCGGCTATGTATTTGACTTTGTTGCTTTGAAGGTGGCCTATGAAATGCCACCGGACGCGCTCATCATTGACCTGCGAGCATTTTTCCACAAATTCCTGAGCGTAATTCTCGCCGAAATCGAAAAGACCCGCATTGATTGCCTCGCTGATGCGGTCGATTCCAAACGTCTTGGAGACTGCCAGAAGGAGAACGTCTTCGGGTTTGCGTCCGCAGCGGGAACAGACTTCCCGTATGCGATTCCTCACAATTTCTGCGTTCTCCGTTAGCATTTTACCACTTTTGAGGAGCTAAATATACCCCAAGAACGTACGAAAATCAATCGGAAAAAGCTCTCTAGGCTTGAGTTCGCTAAAACGCCAAGCGCATTCATTGTGCACTCCTTGACTGCCACTCCAATTTTCGCTTAATTGATCCAAGGATTTCATTTCTAATTGGCAAGAATAGGCTGGAGGCGCTCCCGCGATGGCAGGGCTCGACAATTTTGATGACGATGAGCATCTTCCTCGGCCCAACGACCGTTCGGATGATGATCTTCGCCGTTTCCGTGAGCAGCTGAAAAACGGCGAAAAGGACATCAACAACACCGAGGCCCTCGAGGAAATCATCCAATTCTACTTCGAACATGGCCAGTTCGAAGAGGCCCTGCATTTCGTTGACCGTTTACTCTCCTTTGAGCCTTTCAGCAGCGACGCCTGGCAGCGTAAAGGGATGATTTTGAACAACCTTTACCGCTCTGAGGAGGCGCTGACCTGCTACGACAAGGCTCTTCAGCTGAATCCAACCGACCCCGAAGTCTTCGTGACCCGCGGTAT